>CAZYTE010000013.1:0-19430 GCA_964649425.1 uncultured Oscillospiraceae bacterium | reverse complement strand
ATTGGAACGCGAGGCGGGTCTTAACCCCCTCGCGCACCCCCGCTGTGCCATTTCCTGCAGACGGATCCCTGGTTTTTTGACAGTCTCAAAAAGGCTTACCGATATGGTAAGCCTTTTTATTATTGCGAACAGCTATATAGCAGTTGGTTCTTGATTGTAGGGGCGAGCATTGCTCGTCCGAAATAATTCTTCCTTTGCATCATAAGGGAGAATCTATTATTTATTTCTTCATGAACAGAACGCCCAGGCAGTTGGGGCCGCAGTGGCAGGAAATGGTGGAGCCCGCTCTGGTGCAGATGACCTCCTCAAAGGGATGAAGCTCCTTTACAAGAGTCTCAACCTTATCAAGTATCTCCTCCGGAACGCCGGAATGGGTCACAAAGATACGGTCCAGATTGATGTTCTCCACGCCTTCAAGTCTGCCCTTGACATAGTCGGTAATGGACTTCTCCATGCTGCCGCGGTACTTCTTGCCAACGCCCAGCTTACCATCAGCCATGACGATCTCGGGGCGGAGCTTCAGCATATTCGCACCCAGCATTGCAATAGAGGAACAGCGGCCGCCTTTATGGAGATAGTCCAGAGTCTGAAGCACAAAGCTCACATCCAGCTTGCCTTTCATCTCATCCAATGCCCTGGCGATCTCTGCGGCGGTATAATCAGCCGCTGCAAGCTCTGCGGCAAGTATTACCAGATGGCCGGAGCCGGTGGAAAGGCTCTTGCTGTCCACGGGATAAACATTGCCCAGTTCCTCCGCGGCCAGCTTTGCATTCTGGTGGCTGGCAGACAGCTCGGAGGAAAGGTTTATATGTACCACCTCGTAGCCATCACCGACAAAAGGCTTGAAGAAATCCGCGTAAGAGCCGATGGATATGGCGTTAGTGCTGGGCAGCTTGCCGCTTTGGGCCACATAATCATAGAGATCATCAGGGCTAACATTGACGCCGTCCAGTCTGGCGTCCTCTCCCATGTTGACGCCCAGAGAAATCACAGATATATTATAACGCTCATACAGTTCTTTTGTAAGATCGCAGGTTGAATCACAGGTAATTTTGATTTTTTTCATAACAGCACCCACTTTTCCCAGTCTATGGCGTTATTGTACCAAAGTAAACTCAACCAAAAATCAACTCAGGTTCAACAATTGTTGAACTTTAAGCTTTTTTAAGGCAGACCTTAAAGCAGCAGCCCTCGCTCAGATTCTCCACAGACACGGTACCGCCCACCAGCTCCGTTATCTGCTTCACTAGGGCAAGACCAAGACCGTTGCCCTCCTGCTTGTGGGAGCTGTCTGCCTGATAGAATTTATCAAAGATATGCTCTGCTGCTTCTTCAGATATGCCAGGCCCCTGATCCGAAACAGCGAAGCGCAGTTCATCTTTCAGATCATCAAGCCTGATCTTTACAGTTCCGCCATGGGGGCTGAATTTCACAGCATTTCCAATCAGGTTGACCCAGATGTGAAGCATCAGATTTTCAGGGCCCGAGAAATTTACTCTGTCCAATTCCACATCAAAGTCAACATTCTTCTCTGTCCATTCCACCTCAAGCTGCAAAATGGCCTGCCTGATCTGCTCATCCAGACGAAAACTGCTGACATTTGCGGCAATAGACTGGTTATCAACCTTCGAAAGAAGCAGAATATTGCCCACCAGCTTCGCAAGCCTGCCTGTGTTGAAAAGTATCTTATCTGCATACAGGCGATGCTGCTCGGGGCTTATCTCATCTGCGCCCTGAATAAGGGTGGCATAGCCCTCAATGGCGTTGATGGGGGTCTTGAACTCGTGGGAAACATTTGAAATGAAATCAGTTTTTAAAATTTCTGTGGATTTGAGTTCCTTTGCCATGCGGTTAAAATTTTCATAGATGCCCTCGATCTCGCTGAAATGCTTGCCCAGCTCAAGCTGCACATCAAAATTGCCCTTGGAGACCTGCTCCATGGCAGCGCTGAGCTTGTTGATGGGCTTGAATATCCACTGCTGCAGAAATACAGTGACCATAGTACCCACAAAAGCGCTGATAATCACCAGCCAGATAATATCATTCACCGGGAAAAGCCTCAAGTCAAAGTAATCTATCAGCCACAGACCCAGCCACGCCATAAACACAATAAACAGCAGAGAAAGAAAAATCAGCGCAATAATGTTTGTGCGCATGGAGAATTTTGTGTTGGAAGTATATCTCATTGTTTTACCACCTTGTAGCCCACGCCCCGCATAGTGACTATCTTAAAGTCTGTGTTTTCTCTGAAGCGCTCGCGAAGCCTGCCGATATGTACATCCACGGTGTGGGTATCGCTGTCGGAATCATAGCCCCAGATATCGTCCATCAGCTGTTGGCGGGTAAATATTTTGCCGGGGAAGGAGGCCATTTTGAAAAGCAGCATAAACTCCTTCTGGGGCAGCACCATGCAGCCCTCATCCCATGACACCGTCAGCGAATCGCACTCCATAACGGTATTGCCCACAGTCACTCTGCGCTCGTTTATCATTTTTGATCTTCGAAGCAGTGCGCCCACACGCAGTACCATCTCGTTTACATTTACCGGCTTTACCATATATTCATCGGTTCCTGACAGAAAACCAAGGCGCATATCGTCAAAGGCGTCCTTAGCGGTTATCATCATCACAGGTATGTTGCTGCCGCTGTCGCGAAGCTGCTGAACCAGAGAATAGCCGTCCACATTTGGCATCATGATGTCGGAGATTATAAGGTCATAGTAATCCTCAGCAATGGCATCCAGAGCCTTCTGACCATCGTCCACGCCCTTGACGGCATATCCGTTTTTCATCAGCACATGCTGGAAAAGCTGCCGCAGCTCCTGATCGTCCTCGGCAATGAGAATTTTCATCATAGTTCATCTCTCCCTTTCAGGGATTTTTCATCAGTATAACATAAAAAAAGGCACCTGTCACTTATTGTGACAGGTGCCTGAGACTGTCAAAAACCAGGGATCCGTAAGCTGGAAATGGCACAGCGGGGGTGCGCGAGGGGGTTAAGACCCGCCTCGCGTTACAATAAACTCCAGCAAAAAGCCTGATATATCAGGCTTTTTGCCGAGCGAAGCGAGATTTTTCGCAATATCACGCTTTTGCGAAAAATGTGGAGATTGAAGCGGTCAAAAAAGTCTGATGAGACTTTTTTGACAAGCTGAAGCACCTGTCACTTATTGTGACAGGTGCCTGAGATACATTACTGTTTTTGGGAGAGGTATTCCTCAGCATAGTGGGCCGCCACGGCGCCGTCGGCAACAGCAGTGACCACCTGGCGCAAAGCCTTGGTTCTCACATCGCCCACGGCATATACGCCGGGGATCCTGGTGACAGTGCTCTCGTCCGCAACAATATAGCCAACTTCGTCCAATTCAAGCTGACCCTTCACCAGCTCGGATGCGGGGTTGCGGCCGATGCTGACAAATATACCGTCGCACTTGAGTTCCTTCACCTCACCGCTGTTCACATCGGTGATTTTGATTCCCTTGAGATGCTCATCATAAACAAGCTCGGAGATTTGGCTGTTCCAGTGCAGTTCAATGTTTCCGGCTTTCATAACGGGCTCGTGGTAAACTTTTGTGGCCTTGAGGGAAGCTCTTCTATGTACCAGAATAACCTTTTCGCAGATGCGGCTGAGCACCAGAGCATCCGCCGCGGCGGTATTGCCGCCGCCAACCACCGCAACAGTCTTGCCCTTGTAGAACATACCGTCACAGGCGGCGCAGTAGTGCACGCCTCTGCCCAGCAGCTCATCCTCACCGGCAAGGCCCATTTTTCTGGGATTCGCACCGGTGGCAACGGCCACGGTGCGGGCATAGAACTTGCCCTCGGTGGTATCCAGCTCCTTGATATCGCCGCTCAGGTTCAGAGCCTTAACATCTGCATACCTGGTGACAACGCCGAATCTGGCAGCGCCTGCCTGCATCTTCATGGCAAGCATATAACCCTCAATACCGTTTTCAAAGCCCGGGTAGTTATCCAGCTGCTCGGTGAGTGCCATCTGGCCGCCGGGAGTCATTTTCTCAAAAACAAGGGTTTCCAGCCCCGCTCTCACAGCGTAGAGGGCTGCGGTATAGCCGCCGGGGCCGCCGCCAATGATTATCATATCGTATATCTTATCCATCTATACCCTCCATGATAAATGACTCTATCTCTGCTCTTGACTGGGGGGCGACAATGGAAGACAGTGCCGCGCCGTTTTTGTATATAACCATGGTGGGAATCGCCTCGATCCGCTCTTGCTTCAGCATCAGAAAATCGCTGTTGACATTGAACCTGCCCATTATGATTTTTTCACCGTAAAGCTCTGAAAGATCCTCCATCACAGGCTCGATGCGTTTGCAGTAAGTGCAGTTGGGTGCATAAAACTGTACCATAATAGGTTTCTCTCCGAATATGGCGTAATCATCAAACCGCTCTCTATTCAACTCTATCATTCCATCATCTCCCTTCCTGCCGATTTTTCCTTGCTGCTTATGCCTCGGAGAACTTATCCTTGCCTACTCCGCACATGGGGCAGCGGAAGTCTTCGGGAACATCCTCCCATACGGTACCGGCCTCAATATCACCCTCAAAGAAGCCCTCGGCCTCCTCATATTCCCAGCCGCAGATATCACAAACGTACTTTTTCATGCTTGTTCTCCTTACTTGATTTCAGTCATCCACAGACCGTGGAGGTTGCAGTATTCGTAAACTGCCAGAGCCTTGTCGTCACCCAGGCAGAAGCTCACATGGGGAGCCTCGCCGGGCTTGAGGATCCTGCGCTGACCGCCATTTTCGGTGTGCAGATAGACCCACTGGATGTAATGTTCTTCCAGCATGGGGTGATCTACGGAACCGACATTCACATCGACCTTGCCGCCCTCGATGGTGACAACAGGCAGGTGCTTCTCACCGCTTGCGTCAACAGTATTGGGGATCAGAGCTTCCATTTTCTCTCCGCAGCAGCTCATGGGCACGCCCGCGTCATTAACCATACCGATCAGATTGCCGCAGTGACGGCAGATATAAAACTTATTAGTCATTTGTATTACCTCCGAATTATTTTTTGTGACTATATAATAGCATGTGCATTTGTTGTATTCTGTGACTTTCTCACCAAAGGCTAAAGAAATTTTTATTTCATTGACACTTCCATTTTCCGGAATTATACTTTAGTCCAGAGAGGAGATGTGACCATGGAATTATCACAGGGACTTCCCTTTTGGAACAAGCTGACAGCCGGGCAGCAAAACAGAATACTTCAGGCTGCAGACCGCATGAAGGTCAGCAAAGGAACATACATCCATGACAGCAGCGCCGATTGTCTGGGGCTGCTGCTCATCAATTCCGGACAGCTGCGCACCTATTTTCTTTCCGATGAAGGTCGGGAGATCACTTTAGGCAGGCTGTTTGAATATGATGTGTGTCTGCTGAGCACCTCCTGCGTCATGCCCAATATGCAGTTTAATATAATGATCGAGGCAGAGAAGGACAGTGATTTCTGGAGCATTCCCGCCTGTCTGTACAAGAACCTGATGGATGAATCCCTGGCGGTTGCAAGCTATTCAAATGCTTTGATCAGCAACCATTTCTCCGAGCTGATGTGGCTCATGGAGCAGGTCATGTGGAAAAGCTTTGACAAGCGCCTTGCAGCTTTCCTGTTGGATGAATGCAGCCTTGAGGGTACCGATACGCTGAACATCACCCACGAGAAGATCGCAAACCACATGGGCACCGCCCGTGAGGTGGTCACCCGTATGCTGCGCTACTTCCAGAGCGAGGGGCTTGTGAAGCTGACCCGCGGTGCTGTACAAATCGTTGACCGAAAGCGTCTTCAGGAATTAGCCTAAAGCCACATCCAGAACCATCATCAGCGTAAAGCCCACAGCAAAGAAAACCGTGCCGATGTTGGAGTGCTCCCCTTCGCTCATTTCCGGGATGAGCTCTTCAACTACAACATAAAGCATGGCTCCGGCGGAAAAGCTGAGCAGATAGGGCAGCAGCGGCACAAAAAAGGCTGACAGCAAAATGGTAATGACCGCGCCAACAGGCTCAATGAGGCCGGAGCCTACGCCATAGGCAAAGGCTCTCCTGCGGCTCATGCCGTTGCTTTTAAGGGGCATTGAGATGATGGCGCCCTCAGGGATATTCTGAATGGCGATGCCCAAAGAAAGCGCCAGAGCACCGGCAGCGGAGATCTCCGTGCTGCCGCTGAGCCAGCCTGCCACCACAACGCCCACCGCCATGCCCTCGGGCAGGTTGTGCAGCGCCACCGCCAGCACCATCATAGTGGACTTGCCCAGATTGCAGGGCTTACCCTCGGGGCAATTGCTGTTGAGGTGCAGATGGGGAATGATATGATCCAGAAGCAGCAGGAACAGAAAACCTGCCCAAACGCCGATAAAAGCCGGCAGAAATGCCAGTTTGCCCATATGAGCTGACTGGGCCATAGCCGGTATAATAAGGCTCCATATGGATGCCGCCACCATGACACCTGCCGCAAAGCCGGTGAGCGAGCGCTGCAGAACACGGAGCATTTCACCTTTCAAAAACAATACAAAAGCAGAGCCGATCATGGTTCCCAGAAACGGTATCAGAACCGCGCTCAATACCGAAAAAGTCATATGCTCTACCTCCTTGAAGTTTCTGAGTATATAATATATTTTTCGGAAAAGATAAACCGTGATAAAGTTACAATGGAGATGAATAAGCTATGACCGTAAGCAATGATATCAAATATGTGGGCGTAAATGACCACAAAATCGATCTTTTTGAAGGTATTTATAAAGTTCCCAACGGAATGAGCTACAATTCCTACCTTATTCTGGACGAAAAGGCAGCCGTTATCGATTCCGTGGACAGGAATTTTGCGGATGAGTGGCTGGAGAATATCCGCCGTGAGCTGGGGGATCGGAAGCCTGACTACCTGGTGGTGCACCACATGGAGCCTGATCATTCTTCCAACATTGTAAAGTTCCTGGAAGTCTATCCGGAAGCCACTGTTGTGTCTTCCAGAATAGCCTTCAACCTGATGAAGAATTTCTACAAAAATGACTACGAAGACCGCAGGCTTATCGTAGGCGAGGGCGATACTCTCTGCCTGGGCAGGCACAGTCTCAGCTTCTACTTTGCCCCCATGGTACACTGGCCCGAGGTCATTGTAAGCTACGACAGCTGTGACAAGGTGCTTTTCTCCGCCGACGCTTTCGGTACCTTCGGCGCTCTGGATGTGGAGCAGGACTGGCTGGACGAGGCAAGACGCTACTATATCGGCATCGTCGGCAAGTACGGTATGCAGGTGCAGGCTCTGCTGAAAAAGCTGGCAAAGCTGGATGTCTCCACCATCTGTGCGCTCCACGGCCCTGTGCTGAAAGAAAATATCAGTTATTATGTAAACCTATATAATATCTGGTCCTCCTATGGCACGGAAAAAGAAGGTGTAATGATCGCTTACACCTCTATCTACGGCAACACCAGGGCAGCCGTTGACCTGCTGGCGGAAAAGCTTAGGGAAAAGGGCTGCAGGGAGGTAGTTCTTAACGATCTTGCCCGCTGCGATATGGCCAAGGCCGTGGCAGATGCTTTCTGCTATGGTAAGATCGTTCTGGCAACCACCACCTATAACGCAGATATCTTCCCCTTCATGAAGGACTATGCCCACAAGCTGGCTCTGCGCAAGCTGCAGAACAGGACCGTTGGTATCATTGAGAACGGCTCATGGGTGCCCGCTGTGGAATTTACCCTGAAAAAGATTTTGCCCGAAAGTGAGAATCTGCGCTACGCTGAGAACATTGTAAGGCTCATTTCCTCCATGAACGATGAAAATAAACAGCAGATCGAAGCTCTGGCAGATGAATTAATGAAATAAAGCCTTTGGGGCGGCCAATGGCCGCCCCATCATTTATAAAAAACACCCTCCGGAAAACCAGAGGGTGCCATCCCGCAAATGCCGTGCCGGCCCGATTATAACCTGCACGATGGGCAGGTGGGTCGCCTAAGTTCTGTTTCGCTGCTTCCAACGTCCGGCAAAAGCCGGGAGGCCTGCAATCCGCAGATTCAAATCGGCATCCCTTATGAGAAATGTGGGTTTAATGGGCCGAAAAGTCATAAAAGACACACGCACACAGCAGGAATTATTTCCTGTTGCTTGCGGGCACACTGTATCTTATGTGCCCTGAGAGGACATTATGTCAGGAACAAAGTCCCTTACTCTTCGTCCTCATCATCAAAGAGACGCTTTACGAACTCGTCGTAAACCCTATCCAGCTCATCCTCATCGTCCACAGACTCGTAGAGGGTGTCGCCGTTCTCGTCCTCAATGACCCGCAGGATGATCATGCCGAAATTGGGGTCGTTCTCATCCATGTCAGCAGGCAGGAAAGCCATAAAGGTCTTTTCGCCCATCTCCAGAGTGTCCAGAACCTCAAGCTCAAACTCCTGGCCGTCATCATCAACTATGGTAATAAAATCGGTGCCGTAATCTTCATTCATGATTTCTTCGCTCATTTGATATATCCTCCTGAACTGGTTTACTATATTCTATATCATCACAGGCGATAAATCAACATTTTTATGAACCCAAATCCTCTAGCAGCTGCAGCAGCGCCGTGCTGTCGGAAACCGGTATCCCCTTTTCCAGCATCGCTCTGTCTGCAAGGCGCAGTCCGTCCAGTTCAATGGCTGTAATGCTCAGCGGCTGAGTGTCCTTGCGTCCTTCAAACACCGCCACATAGCCCTCCTTGCCGCGCAGATAGTATTCTGCCTGCCCCGCTTTTCGGCTGAGGCTTTCGTATATTTCCTCCGGGATCCAGCGATGCCACGGCGGCTGCAGGCTTTCTGCCGCTTTCGCCGCTGTAAATATGGCTGTTGCAAGGAGCAGCAGGAGCAGACTCACCCTCAGTTTCAGCCCCATATTCTAATCCCCCTTTAAAGTTTTTGCCCTAATATGTGTTATTATTTCTGTAAATTGGCAAAATATACTTTGGAACAGTTCAACAGGAGTTGAACCTATTTCTTAAAAATAATAAACTGCTGCATAAATTAATAATTTCTCTACCACAAAAAGGATATTTGTGTTATAATGCTTTTTTGAATAATAGGTTTACTATACTGGCAAGTTTGTTGCCGTTTCGTTTTGTAGCTTTTTACCGTAAAAGGAGGTGCTCGCTTTAAGATGAGTGGCAAAGCAAAACCCTCAAAAAACAACAGTTCCAAACCCACGAAAAAGCGCCGCATTCGGGATTCTGTCCCTGCAAAAGCGGCAGCTCTGGGATTTGACATGGCTCACTCAGCAGTCGGCACCGCCCTGAAGATTTCAGGCACGGTGATCCTGATTTTGCTCCTTACAGGCATGCTCTTCGCCTGTGTATTTGCATACTATGTGAAAACCTGCCTTATTACGGAGATGGATCTGTCGCTGGACGATTTCAAACTCAGTGAGTCCAGTACCCTCTGGTATCAGGACAGCGGCGGCGAGTGGAGAAAATTCACCACACTTACAGGTACCCAAAAGAGAGTCTGGGTCGACTATGAGGATATCCCCGAATATATGATGGACGCTCTGGTGGCCATCGAGGATAAGCGCTTTTACGAGCACAAGGGTGTTGACTGGTACCGTACCGCAGGTGCCTTTGTTGAGATGTTCGCCCGTATGGAAAACAGCTATGGCGGCTCCACCATTACCCAGCAGCTCATTAAAAACCTTACCGGCAACGATCAGGTCACCATCCAGAGAAAGCTCACCGAGATCTTCGGCGCGCTGGAGCTGGAAAAGAAGCATGATAAGCAGGACATTATTGAGTGGTACCTCAATGCGGTCTACTTCGGTGAAGGCTGCTGGGGCGTGCAGACTGCTGCCCAGACCTATTTCGGCAAGGATGTAAAAGACCTGAGCCTTGCTGAATGTGCTTCCATTGTGGGCATCACCAATAAGCCCACTTATTACGACCCCTTCTACAACGAAGAAAACAATAAGGAACGCCAGGAGATCATCCTGCGCGAGATGTACGATCAGGGTTACATCGATTACAATACTTATAAGGAAGCGGTGGCTGAGGAGCTTGTATTTTCCTACACCCCCGCTGAGTCCACCACTCCCCAGCAGATATACAGCTACTATGAAGAAGTTGTAATTGACGATGTTATCAACGACCTGATGAAGCTGCGCGGTATCAGCCGTGAAGCGGCCTCCTCACTGGTATATAACGGCGGCTATAACATTTATACCTGCATTGACCCCAATCTGCAGGCCACCGTCGACAGTGTGTACACTGATCTGGACCGTATCCCCAAAACATGGGGCACCGACAAGCAGCTCCAGAGCGCCATTGTACTGATGGATCCCTATGACGGCAGGATTCTGGCTCTCAGCGGCGGTGTGGGTGAGAAGACCATTAACTTCGGCCTTAACCGAGCCACCGGTACTTATCGCTCTCCCGGCTCCTCCATCAAGCCGCTGGCCTCCTATGGTCCCGCTGTGGATATGGGTTATATCACCCCCAACACCTATGTGGATGACTCCCCATATATCCGCCTGAGCGGAACCAGCTGGTACCCCTCCAACGATGGCGGCCAGAATTATGGCGTCTGCACCATCTATCAGGCTCTCACCTGGTCGCTGAACACCGTGGCAGCCCAGATAGTCGACAAAATCGGTCCGGACGCTTCCTATGACTATCTGACAAACCGTCTCGGCTTCACCAGCCTTGTACCCGATGATATCAGCTACGCCCCCATGGCACTGGGTCAGATGACCTACGGAGTCACGGTGCGCGAGATGGCTCAGGGCTTCTGCGCATTTGTGAATGACGGCATTTTCACCTACGGCAGAACCTACTCTCTGGTTACTGACAGTGAAGGCAATGTTGTCATTGATAACTCGCCCCAGACCATTGCCGCATTCCAGCCCAACACCGCCCATGTAATGACCTACATGATGAAAAACGCCGTTGAAAACGGCACCGGCAGTGACGCTGCTCTGTGGTATATGCCCGTTGCGGGCAAGACCGGCAGCTCTACCGATTATAAGGACCGCTGGTTTGTCGGCTGCACCCCCTACTATGTGGCGGCAGTCTGGACAGGATACGACCAGCCGGAGCGTATAAATGTATCCGGTAACCCCGCCGCAAAGCTCTGGCGCTATGTTATGGACCCCATACACAAGGGCCTGGACTGGCAAGGCTTCAGCTATCCCTATATAGGTCCTGATACCGGTATCTTCGGAATAAGCCAGACCGAGGATGAGGACGAGGATATCGTCATCGAGGAGGATAATACCAACGATAACAACACCGGCGGCAATACCAATAACGACACCGGTAACACAAACAACAATACCGGCAACAATTACGGCGGGAACAACAGCAGTGATAACATCATTATTGTTGGCTAAGCCCACATCCGGCATAAAACAGTAAGCATTTTTAAGTTTTCCCCCCACAACAGGAGCTTAAAAGCCCCTGTTGGAATATATTTGCAGTTGACATTTAAATCTCAATATGTTACATTTTGATTACAATATCGGAGGTGCTGATTTTGGCAAAAGTATTGGAGTATAAGGGACACCCCCTCCAGAGAAAAGACAACATGATATATTACGGCAGCTTTGCCGACAAATATATCATCATGATGCAGATTATGGACACTAAGAAGGTCAAGGATCTTGACGTGGCAAGCAAGGTTTCCATTCAGCTTCAGCTTACTGATGCTTCTGTGAAATCCCGCGACAGGATCGTTAAGAAGACCGAGAAAGACAGTCTGTACACTGCCATCGATGTTGCATCGGTGTGGCTCGAGCGCGCACTGGCCTCCAGATAAATAAATAAAAGGATATGTTTTAAATGCGCAAGAATTTCTTACGGACATTCGTTGCTGCGGTGCTTATTTGCTCTATGCTGGTCATCCCCGCCTATGCGGAGGAGGCCACAGTATCCGGAAGCGATGTCAATGTCCGATCCGGACCTGGTGTGAATTATCCTGTGGTTGCTTGCCTGTCCAGAAACACCCCCATCACGGTTACCGACCGTTCCAATGGTGACTGGTACGCAATCAGCTGCAACGGAATAAGCGGCTTCATGTCTTCCCGCTACATTAGCATCGTGGATGCGGGCAGCACTGACCTGACCGTGGATACCGGCAGCGTAAGCAATGGCACCACAGGCTATATAAATGCCATGTATGTTCGCTTCCGTTCCGGCCCTGACACCGGCTCCGCCATCCTGGGTGAGTACAACACCGGCAAGGAAGTTCAGATCGTCGGCAGCAGCAATGGCTGGACTCAGTGTGTTATAAACGGCCAGCTGGGATATATTTACAGCTCCTATGTAAATACCGGAAGCTATAATAACAGCGGTTCTTCCGCTTCCGGCAGTTCTGACGGTATTATCATCGTAGGCGGAGAGTCCTCCTCTCAGCCTGAACAGAACACCACCACTTCCGGCAGCAATTCCGGCGATATCGTTGCAAATGACTCTATCACCGTAATTATCCCTGATTCCTCATCCACCACCGAAACACCCGTTGCCACTCCCGCTCCCACGCCTGAGGTAGCCCCCACAGAGGAGCAGGCCGGCATCATCAGCGGTGACTATGTCCGCTTCCGTTCCGGCCCCGGCACCAGCTACTCCATTATAGGCACCTATAATAAAGGTACCGAGCTTCGCGCCGTAGGTACCAGCGGTGACTGGACCAAGTGCATCATCAACGCCCAGGAAGGCTTTGTATACACCAGCTATGTCAGCCTCAATACCACCACTGTCACTCCCGACACCAACGGAGATGTCACTGTTGAGGAAGAACTGGTTCCCAGTGAACCTGCCGCCCCCGAGGTGGAGAGCACTGAATCCAAGTCCGGCTACATAAACGGCAATAATGTCCGCTTCCGCAGCGCGCCTTCCACTTCCTCCACAATTATTTCAGAGCTGTACTTTGGCAATAATGTGACCATTACCGGATACAGCGGTGACTGGACTGCCATTACCTATAATGGTGAAAGCGGCTTCGTATACTCCTCCTATGTCAAGGAGGGCGAATACAAGCACACCAGCACCGGCGGCACTGCCACCGGTCGTGAGATCGCGGACTTTGCTTTACAGTTTGTAGGATATAATTACTCCTGGGGCGGAAAAGATCCCTCCACCGGTTTTGACTGCTCCGGTCTCATGTACTATGTTTACAGCCAGTTCGGCTACACTCTCAACCGAGTAGCCAGTGACCAGGCCAGAAACGGTGTACATGTTGATCCCTCTGACCTGCAGCCCGGCGACCTGCTCTGCTTCTACTCCAGCGGCAGCTACATAGGCCATGTTGGTATGTACATCGGCGACAATCAGTTCGTCCATGCATCTACCTCCACCACCGGCGTTATCATTTCCGAGCTCTCCGGCTACTACACCAGCCGCGGATATGAGGCACGCCGAATCATATAGTCAGGAAATCTCCCTTGGAATTGTCCAAGGGAGATATTTTTATGCCAGCTTTACAACCGTCAGCACAGCATTATCATAGATAACCGCGTTAGCGGTATTGTTTTCCGCTGTCAGAGTCTGGCTTGCTGTCAGGTTGAGTATTGCGTTGCTTACAAGGCGGGCTTCATCATCAGTATCGGCCTCCAGGCTGTTTGCCGTATACGGCAATGCCGCTCCGTCCAGCGCCAACACAACCCCCAACTCTCCTTCATCAGCAATCGAAGCATCCGCTGAGAACTGTACCAGATACTGTCCTGCTGCCAGGGTAAGGCCCGTTGTTCCACTGGCCGTAATATCACCGGTGGAATTGATAAGGGTGGTACCCAAAGTCAATGTGCCGCCGGCAGCAATAGTCTGTGCCGCTGTCTCATAGCGCATGGCATTTTCATTGGTGGCTGTTTCACCGGCAGGGCCGGCGGGACCAGTGGGGCCGGTAGCACCTGTGGCTCCTGTGGCGCCTGTGGCTCCTGTGGCTCCTGTGGCTCCTGTTGCACCCGTTGCGCCGGTGGGACCTGCCGGGCCGGCAGGCCCCTGAGGTCCGGCAGGACCAATTGGGCCAACCGGGCCCTGTTCACCCTGAGGGCCGGCGGGGCCGGTGGCTCCGGCAGCGCCTGTTGCACCGGTTGCTCCGGCAGGTCCTGCAGGACCTGCCGGGCCTTGTGCGCCTTGAGGGCCGGCAGGCCCTTGCGGACCGGGAGGCCCCTGAAGGCCCATAGGGCCCGCCGGGCCTACATTACTGCCGCAGCCGCAGCACCCGCAGCTGCCGTTGCAGCAGTTGGTGTATATCTTGGTGGAGTAGAGTTCATTCTCGTTCATGTTTTTCCTCCGCAGGAAAAATTTGAGGATATACCTCAAAGCAGTATATGTTTTCCTGCGGTATACTGTTAACCTTTCAGATGGTCTCTGTCAACATTCAGACATATCCTGCCCGGGAAGTGTATTAAGCCAATGCACATTTGTTCTCCCCTTTTATCGCCCTCAAAAGAGACATACAAATAGTTCTCGCAGCACAAAGAGCTCAAAGCTTCATCACCGGTAGGTAAGGTGCACTCTTCGTAGTAGATCTGATCGACCATTTTTTCAAGTTTAAAATCGCCAAAGCCCCAGTATTCACTGAGCTTTGCGCAAAACTCGTTTATCGTTATATCCTCTCGGAAGATGTCATCATAGTTATCGTAGTAGTAATACATCTTGCCGTTGAGCTCAAATTCCCTGTCATCTACCCGATTGTCGCTTTCATCGCCGGAGGCCTCAATACTGAAGCTACGCACGACGCCGTCCTTCACATCCACATTGAACATCACCGAGCTCTTGTCTGCCCGGCTGCGCACCGAGTAATGGTGTTCCACTTCTTTGCTCCAGCTGCTTGTGGTGCCATCTGCGTGTGTTACCATACCGGGCTGAAATTCAAGTATATTATCAGGCTCATTTTCAATGAATAGTTCCTCGGACAAAAGGCCGATCTCCTGCATTTTTTCAAGCTCCCTCCGGGCAATTTCCACCGCCCTTTGCGGGCTGTAAACCAGCCTGTCCACCGCAATGGCACTGACTGCCATAAGGCTCATGATCACAGCTGCCAGAAGCACTATCTTTATAAGCTTTCTGCGGCTCACATTTTTCTCCTTTCCACTGTTTTCCGAAAAGGTAAGGCCGGCTCCTTCGCTGATATACTTGTCATCTATATAGCCCAAAGCATCTGACAAAAACTCTTTATTCATCAGAGCAGGCCCTCCTTTCCAAGATACGAACGCAGTTTCTCTCTGATACGGAAAAGACGCACAGAAACACTGTTCTCAGATATTTTCAGTCTTTTTGCTATTTCCGAAACCGAATCTGAAAACCAGTAGCGACGCATGAACATAAGTCTGTCTTCGGCTTTAAGGCCGCCAAGGAAACTGTTTATGGCCTCTCCCAGTTCCCTGGCCTGCAGCTCATCCTCGGCAGAGCCTGCATAGCCGAGACAATCTCCAAGCTCGTCCAAACTCACATCATAAAGGCTGCTTCTTTTCTGAGCCGACTGGGACCGATATTTGGAAATTGCCTTGTTTCTCGCAATGCGGCACACATAGCTGACAAGCACCTGCGGGTACTCAGGCGGAATGGAATTCCAACAGGCCAGATATGTATCGTTTTCACATTCCTCACTTGACTCTGCCTCACCCAGGATATTGTTTACCACCTGCCGCACAAGTCTGCCGTACTTTAATGCCAGTTCGCCGATGGCCTGCTCTGAGCGCTCATAGAACAGGTCGATAATTTCTTTATCTTCCAAATCGGTCCACTTCCTTTCCGTTTCAGATATATACACGCAAAGCAATTAATTATCTTACAAAAAAATTTCTCCCGCTGAAATCATCGGGAGAAACTTCTTAATTTCGCATTTAGTTTTTTATATATCCGCTTCACGAACCAGGGTTCTGTGGATTTTTCCAAGGCTTCCTCCAGAGAAAACCAGGCAACGCCGCTGTTTTCCTCCGGGCAGACTTTGAGAGTATCCCCCTCGTCTGCTTCCAGAAGATATGTCACATTCAAATGCAGGTGCGAGGGTACATATTCGCCCCGCTTTTCGTGTCCATTCACTGTCAGTATCTCCAGAGAATAAACTTCCTCCGATACCGGCCGAATATGCTCCGCGCCGGTTTCCTCTCTGGCCTCCTTAATGGCCACCTTCAGCAGCTCCTCTTCCCCGTCGGCATGGCCACCGGTCCATGACCATGAGTCATAGAGCTTGTGGTAGACCATTATGACCTTATCCCGCCGGGGGTTCACGATCCACGCGGAAGCGGTCATATGGGCAAGGAGATTTGAACGCAGAAAGGCATCCGGACTCTTTTCAAGAAAGCTTAAAAGCTGCTCCTTATCCCGCTGTTCCTGCTCGTTAAATGGAACATAATTTCTTATATCGTCAATTATCATAGACTGTTTAAATAGTTTTCAATATCAAATTCGGCGCACTTTTCATCCTTGCGCAGATACAATGGATGATGGGGGTGACCCTTCTTTGAGCATTTGCCGGCGCAGACCCAATGGGCGCCGTACTCATTGCCAAGGCTGACCATGTCTCTGACGCAGTCCGGCAGATAAGGCCGTTTCTCGATAATTGTTCCCCATGCGGCCCAAACCGCGGGAGAATAGCCTGCGTCACGAACAGCGGACAATATGTATCTGAATGCCGCCATGTTCTCCCGGTGCATGGGCTCGTTGAGCTTTGAATCCATATCATCGGGGCGGGTGGCCCGCTGGGCATAGACATTGAACATTATCCAGGAATCATAGCCATTGCCCTCGGCAATGCGGCTGACGGATTTGAGGGTGTTATCCAGATCGTCTGGGGCCGCCGTGGATGGGTTGATGCCGATACATATAAGAGGGTTCTTTCCCTTTACGCCCAGTATGTAACGGTATTCGGTATAAAAATCCGGCACATAGAGCCATTTTTCGCTGTCATAGCTCGAATCCTTGCCGGAACGCTCCAACGCATCAGAAAAGCCGAGAAGTTCAACGGTGCAGCTCTCGCCGCTGGGTATATGCATAGATTCAACTCCTTATACAATGAGCCAGGCAACTACGGGAATAGTAGCCATGGACAGGGCTGTACTCTGCAAAATGCCCTCGGAGGTGAACACCGGGTCCTTGCCGTACTGGATAGAAAGGGCGGTGGTGATAATGCCGGTGGGGCAGGCAGAAATGATCACCGCCACATTCAGAAGCATGGGATCTGAGGTGAAGAAACGACAGATAAGCCATGTCAGCGCCGGGGCCGCAACGAGCTTAAAGAAACTGGAAAGGTAAATCAGCTTATTTCTAAAGGCATCCATCAGGCTCACAGAGCTTAATGACACGCCGATAACAAGCATGGAAAGGGGCATTGTGCCGCCTGCAATGGTAGCGCAAAGCTGGCGCAAGGCATCGGGCACCGGGAGCTTGGTGACAAACAGCAGAAGCGCCGTAAAGGTGGCGATGAGGGGTATGCTTATAATATCCTTTATCCTCATGCCGCCCTTTCCGCTGCCCTTCAAATGCCAGATTCCGTAGGTGTAGAGCAGGATGTTAAAGGGAATGCAGGACAAGGAGCAATAGAAAACCGCCTGAGGGCCGTAAATCTGCTCCACCACCGGAAGCGCCACGAACATATTGTTCATTACAGCGATAAGCAGCAGAAACTGAGCCTTATTGTCCTTGGGAACCGGCGCAAGCTTTGCAGCCAAGGTCGCCAGCACATAGCTTATGACCATGGTCAGGCTCAGAATGAGCATGGTGTTTAAAAGCTCGGCACCGTTCAGATGGAGTTCTGCATTGAGCACAGGGTTTATGATACTGGCGCTCATAAAAAGATTTATGACCAGCGAGCTTAATCCCCGGCTGAACTCCTTGCCGACAGCGCCCTTTCTGGCAAACACATAGCCGATGACCATAAGGACTATAAATATGAACATTTTGGTCAGCAGCTGACTCATCACCATTTGAAACTCCTAGTATTATCGCAGAGGATTTGACGGAAGAACAGATATGCCAAGCAGAAGCTTTGCTATATAAATATAAATAACCAGAGAAACCGCGTCTGTAACCGTTGAAATGAGGGGATTTGCCATTACAGCCGGGTCAAGGCCCAGCTTTTCTGCCAGCATAGGCAGAGCGCAGCCAACAACCTTTGCAAACATAACAATGAACAAAACCGAAAGACTGACGGTGGCCGCCACCATAACCGAGACGCAGTCGTTTTTAAGCAGCATACCGTCCACAAGGATCATTTTGATGAAGTTGACAGCAGCAAGGGTAACGCCGCAGACAAAAGAAACTCTGAGCTCCTTCCACATGACCTTAAATGCCTCTGAGGGCTCAGTGTCGCCTATGGACAGAGCACGGATAACCGCCGTGGAAGCCTGAGCGCCGGAGTTGCCGCCGGTACCCATCAGCATGGGTATAAAAGCCACCAGACCGGCCTGCGCAGCCAGCATATCCTCGAAATAGGTGAGTATCATGCTGGTAAAGGTGGCCGAAAGCATCAGGAACATGAGCCAGGGGATGCGGTTTTTCCATATCTCAAAAATACCGGTACGGGAGTAGGGCTTATCAGAGGGCATCATACCTGCCATGATTTCGAAGTCCTCAGTGACCTCCTGTTCCATAACGTCAATGATATCGTCAACGGTGACAAGGCCAACCAAACGGCCCTCTCTGTCAACAACGGGCATAGCCATAAGGTCGTAGTCTGAGAATTTCTCAGAAACGCTCTCCCGGTCTTCGGTAGTGGTTGCAAAGACCACATTGCGGTTCATCAGTTCTTCAATTATATCGTCGTCATCCGCAAGCAGCAGGTCCTTGACGGTAACGATACCCTCCAGCTTCCTGTCAGCAGAGATAACGAAGCAGACATAAATGGTCTCCTTGTCCTTGCCGATGCGGCGGATGCGGGCAAAGGATTCCTTTACGCTCATGTACTTTTTCAGGTCAACAAACTCCGAGGTCATGATGGTTCCGGCGGAGTTTTCCGGATAGCGCAGGTACTGGTTTATAAGGTTTCTGGTTTCAGGTGTGGCAGTGCGCATGATACGCTTTACAACATTTGCGGGCAGCTCCTCCATCATGTCAACCGCGTCATCCACATACAGTTCTTCGATAATGCCTGCAAGTTCGGAGTCCGTAATGGAGTTTATGATGCGCTCCTGATCGGGAACATCCAGATTTGCAAATACCTCAGCGCCGTGCTCCTTGGACAGAAGCCTGAAAACCATGGGCATGCGGTTATCTTCAATGCCCGCAAGAAACTCCGCGACGTCGAAATCGTTCAGTTCCTCCATGCGCCGCTGAAGCTGCTTCATATCCCTGCCGTCCAGCAGTTCTGCCAGCTCATCGGAGCGTTTCTCCACTATGGCCTCATAATCCAAAGTTTCAAGGATCTCATTCTCTTCCATTTGACTCACCACCTTAGTCCAGCGGGAGTTGAACCCGCATCGGTTTTTATCGGGCGGATTTCCGCCCATACTTCGTT
>CAZYTE010000012.1:0-19596 GCA_964649425.1 uncultured Oscillospiraceae bacterium | reverse complement strand
GTGGACATTATTCAGGTGGGCGCCAGAAATATGCAGAACTTTGATCTGCTGAAGGAACTGGGCCGCACCAACAAGACCATCCTTTTAAAGCGCGGTCTTGCCAATACCATCAAGGAGCTGCTGATGAGCGCTGAATATATTTGCGCAGGCGGCAACGAGAACATCATCCTCTGTGAGCGCGGCATCCGCACCTACGAGACTGCCACCAGAAACACCCTGGATCTGTCCTGTGTGCCCGTGCTCCATGAGCAGACCCATCTGCCCGTGGTAGTTGACCCCAGCCACGCCACCGGTCACTCCCGCTATGTTCTGCCTATGGCTCTGGCAGCTGCCGCCGCCGGAGCTGACGGCATCATGGTCGAGGTCCACAACGACCCCATCCACGCTCTGTGCGACGGCGCCCAGTCCCTGACTCCCGAGCAGTTTGACGATATGGCAAAGCGTGTTCGCGCAATTCTGGAAGTAGTAAACGGCTAAGGTGAAAGATATGGTTGTTGGTATAGTTGGCCTGGGCCTTATCGGAGGCTCCATGGCAAAGGCCTATAAGCGCAGCGAAGGCGTGCGTATCCTGGGCTGCAACAGAAACAAGACAATTGAAGATTTTGCGATTCTCTCCGGTGTTGTGGACGAGGCACTGACTATGGAGAACATCTCACAGTGCGATCTCCTGCTGCTGACTGCCTATCCCCAGGCTGCAGAGGATTACCTGAGAGAGGCAGCGCCCCACATATCCGGGAGCACCATAGTCATGGACTGTCTGGGCACCAAGCGGGGCATTTGTGACATGGCGTTCCCCCTTGCGGAGCAGTACGGCTTCACCTTCGTGGGCGGTCATCCCATGGCAGGCACCCAGCATTCCGGCTTTAAGTACTCCAGAGCGGATATGTTTGACGGAGCGCCTATGGTGATAGTTCCTCCCAGATATGACGACATTGAGTTTCTTGACCATATAAAGCAGCTTTTAAAGCCTGTGGGCTTCGGCTCCATCACCGTCACCACCGCCGAAAAGCATGACGAGATGATAGCCTTTACCTCCCAGATGGCCCACATTGTTTCCAACGCATACATCAAGAGCCCCTCTGCCGGCGGACACAAGGGTTTTTCCGCCGGAAGCTACAAAGACCTGACCAGAGTTGCATGGCTCAACCCACAGATGTGGGCAGAGCTCTTCCTTGAAAACGGAGACAATCTGGTCAAGGAGCTGGACTACCTCATTGAAAAGCTGGGCGAATACCGCACAGCCATTGAGGAGAAGGACAGCAAGACCCTCATCAAGATCCTTGACGAGGGCAGAATGAGAAAGAAAGCGATAGACGAGTAATGAAAACTGTCAAAGTCAGCGCATCAAAGGAATATGAGGTCATAATCGCGGCCGGCCTGCTGGACAGCGCCGGTGAGCGTATCAGAGCGGCAGCCCCCAAGGCTGAAAAGGCCGCAGTTGTCTCAGACGACAATGTGGCCCCCCTCTACCTTGAAAAGCTTACAGAGAGCCTGCGGGCCCGGGGCTTTCAGGTGTGCAGCTTCGTGTTCCCTCACGGTGAGAGCTCCAAGAACGGCAGCACCTATCTGCAGATTTTAAACTTCATGGCTGCAAACCACATCAGCCGCAGCGATTTAGCCATCGCCTTGGGCGGCGGGGTGGTGGGCGACATCACCGGCTTTGCTTCTGCCACATATCTCAGGGGCATAAAGTATGTGCAGCTGCCTACCTCTCTGCTTGCCATGGTGGACTCTTCTGTTGGCGGCAAGACTGCCATTGACCTCGACGAGGGCAAGAATCTGGCGGGAGCCTTCTGCCAGCCGGAGCTGGTGCTCTGTGATCTGGATACACTTAAAACCCTCAGCCCCGAATTTTTTACCGACGGCAGCGCCGAGGTTTTAAAATACGGTGTGCTGAATGACAGAGCCCTTTTCGACCACCTGAAGGAGCGCGGACAGGACTTTGACAGAGAATATGTGGTCAGCCGCTGTGTGGAAATGAAACGGGACTATGTCTGCGAGGACGAGTTTGACAACGGCGTTCGCCGCAAGCTGAATCTGGGTCACACCATCGGCCACGCCATTGAAAAATGCAGCGGATACCAAATTTCCCACGGCAGAGCCGTTGCCATCGGCATGGCCATGATGGCAGATATCTGTGCAAAGCATGGCATCTGCAGCCCGGACTGTGCCGATGAGATCGTTCATGCTCTGAAAGCCCTGAAGCTTCCCACAGAAACCGAGTTTTCAAAGGATATCCTGATAGCCCCCATGCTGTCTGACAAAAAGCGCAGCGGCGGCACCGTCAGCCTGATAGTTCCCAGGACTGTGGGCCACTGCGATATCCTGCCTGTAAAGACAGAAGAACTCCTTGATTTTATAAAGGCGGAGAAATAATCATGCAAGTCACCATCACTCCCCATGCCCTGGGCGGCAGCATAAAAGCCATACCCTCCAAGTCGGCGGCGCACAGACTTCTTATCTGCGCTGCCCTTGCAGACAGAGAGACTGAGATAAGCTGCCCTCTGCTTTCAAAGGACATCAGCGCCACCGCCGACTGCCTGAGAGCCATGGGCGCAGATATTGAATATAAAAACGGCGGCTTCAGCGTTAAGCCCATTGTGGAGCCTGTGAAAATGGCCGCCATTGACTGCGGCGAGAGCGGCAGTACCCTGCGCTTTCTGCTGCCGGTGGTCTGCGCACTGGGAGCGGGTGCCCGCATAAAAATGCATGGCCGTCTGCCTGAGCGCCCCATGTCTCCTCTGTGGGAAGAGCTGGAGCGCCACGGCGCGAAGCTCAGTAAACCCGAGCCGGACATTATTCAGGTGGAGGGCGGGCTGTCTGCCGGAGAATATCGAATTAGGGCAGACATCTCTTCCCAGTTTATAAGCGGCCTGCTTTTTGCCCTGCCCCTTTTGAAGGCGGAGAGCAAAATCGTCATGGAGGGCAAGGTGGAGTCTGTGGGTTATATCCGCATGACCTGTCAGGCTCAGGAGGCATTTTCTCTTAAATGCCCTCTGGCGGACAATGTTTTTACGGTTTCCGCGGAGGCAGGCTACAAGTCGCCCGGCAATGTATTTGTGGAGGGTGACTGGTCCAACGCGGCCTTCTGGCTGGTGGCGGACGCTATCTCCGAAAAGAGCATTGGAATGAGCGGCCTGCTGGAAAATTCCCTGCAGGGTGACAAGGCGGTAGTCTCCGCCATCGAGCAGATCAAAAAGGGCGACGCGGTGGTGGATGTGAAGGACATCCCGGACCTTGTGCCCGTGCTGTCTGTGCTGGCCTCGGTAACTGAGGGCAGAACCGAGTTTATCAATGCCGGCAGGCTGAGAATAAAAGAGAGCGACAGGCTCAAAGCCGTAACCGATATGCTGACCGCTCTGGGCGGTGACTGCACGGAGACCGCCGAGGGCCTTATCATAAACGGCAGGAAAAACCTCAAGGGCGGCACCGTTGACAGCGTCAACGACCACCGCATAGCCATGAGCGCGGCTGTGGCGGCTATTGCCTGTGAGGAGCCGGTCACTATTCTTTGCGCTCAGGCGGTGGAGAAATCCTACCCCGCTTTTTATGAGGACTACAAAATGCTGGGAGGTATAGTTTCGTGAGCAACAGCTTGGGAAAGCTTTTCAGATTTACCATATTCGGCCAGTCTCACGCCCCGGCCATAGGCGTCACCATTGAGGGCCTGCCTTCCGGCTTTAAGATCGACATGGAGAAGCTGGGTGCATTCCTGAGTCGCAGAGCTCCCGGCGGAAAATACGCCACCTCCCGCAAGGAGCCGGATCTGCCTGAGTTTATTGCAGGTATTGTTGACGGCTGTACCTGCGGCGCACCGGTGACTGCCATTATCAGAAATACCAATACCCGGTCTTCCGACTATGAGTATATGCGATTCATCCCCCGACCCGGTCATGCTGACTATACCGCCATGGTGAAATACGGAGAGACCCGTGATTACTCCGGCGGCGGCCAGTTTTCCGGCAGACTGACGGCACCTCTGTGCATTGCGGGCGGCATCGCCCTGCAGCTGCTGGAGGAAAAGGGCATATCCGTCAGCGCAAAGATAAGGAGCATCGGCGGCGAGACCGATGAGGAAAAGATGTTTGAACTCATTGACAATGTCAGAGCCGAGGGAGACAGCGTGGGCGGCATAATCGAGTGCAGTATTAGCGGAATACCCGCCGGTGTGGGCGAGCCCATGTTTGACGGCTTGGAAAACCGCATCGCTCAGGCCATTTTCGGCATTCCAGCCGTCAAGGGCATTGAGTTCGGCGCAGGCTTTGAAGCAGCCAATATGCGGGGCAGCCGGTGCAACGACCCATTTAAGCTCCAAAACGGCAAGGTCGTCACCGAGGGCAACAACCACGGCGGCATTCTGGGGGGCATAAGCTCTTCCATGCCCATAGTTTTCCGCATTGCCATAAAGCCCACCCCCTCCATCGCCATGGAGCAGGACAGCGTGGACATGAAGACCGGCGTTGAAACCAAACTGAGCATAAAAGGCAGACATGACCCCTGCATCGTTCCCAGAGCGGTACCCTGCGTTGAAGCTGCGGCAGCTGCTGCAATATATGACGCCATATTAGAAAGTGAAAGGTAGGACAATAAAATGGAGCTTAACGAACTGAGAGTTCAGATTGATGAAATAGACAAGAGCATTGTGGAGCTTTTCTCCAAGCGCATGGAGGTGGTCAAGGATATTGCCCTCTGTAAAAAGGACAGCGGCAAAAAGGTATACGACCCCGAGCGGGAGAGAAAAAAGCTCTGCGAGATCGCCGAGCTCGCCGGCGAGGATATGCGAAGCTACACCAATCCTCTCTACTCCCTGATGATGGACCTGAGCAAGGTCTATCAGGACAAGGTAATCGGCGGCGAGAAAGAGCTGAGTGTGAAGATCCGCAACGCCGTTCAAAACACCCGGGAGCTCTTCCCCGAGTTTGCTACCGTTGCCTGCCAGGGCGTTGAGGGCGCCTACTCTCAGATGGCCTGCGAGAGACTGTTCACCACTCCCAACATTATGTATTTCAAGAACTTTGACGCTGTTTTCACCGCCATTGAAAAGGGCTTCTGCCAGTACGGCGTACTGCCCATTGAAAACAGCACCGCAGGTTCCGTAAATCAGGTGTATGACCTGATGATGAGCCATAATTTCAGCATCGTCCGTTCCGTCCGCGTGAAGGTCGACCACTGCCTTGTGGCCCAGGAGGGCGTAAAGATCGGCGATATCAAGGAGATCGTCTCCCACGAGCAGGCCATCAGCCAGTGCACCGAGTTCATCAAGTCTCTGGGCAATGTGAAGGTCACTGTCTGTGAGAACACCGCAGAGGCCGCAAAGCTGGTGGCAGAGTCCGGCCGCCGGGATCTGGCAGCCCTGTCCTCCGGCAATTGCGCAAAGCTCTATGGCCTTGATTGCCTGAAGGAGTCCGTACAGGACAAGGGCAGCAACTTCACCCGCTTCATCTGCATCTCCAAGGAGCTGGAGATTTACCCCGGTGCTGACAAGACCAGTATCATGGCCGTCACCCACCACAGACCCGGCGCACTGTACAAGCTGCTGAGCCGCTTCTATGCGCAGGGTGTCAACCTGACCAAGCTGGAGAGCCGCCCCCTGCCTGACAAGGACTTTGAGTTCATGTTCTACTTCGATCTGGAAAAGAGCGTGTATTCCGAGGACTTCATCAAGCTTCTGGGCGAGATGGACGAGATGTGCGAGCGCTTCGAGTATCTGGGCAGCTACACCGAGGTAGTCTGATGCAGAGCTTCGGACTTTTGGGCGAAAAACTGGGCCACAGCTTTTCACCCCAGATTCACGGCCTGCTGGCGGATTATGAATATCGGCTTTACCCTGTGGAAAGAGAGGAGCTTGAGCTGTTTCTGGCTCAGGCTCCTTTGGATGGAATGAATGTGACCATTCCATATAAAAAGGAAGTTCTGCCTATGTGCAGCTGGGTTTCCGAGGCCGTCAAACGCATCGGCAGTGCCAACACTCTGGTCAAGAAGGACAATGGATGGCACGCCTATAATACCGACTACATGGGCTTTCGCTATATGGTGGAGTCCTGCGGCTGCTCAGTCAAGGGCGAGAAGGTTCTGGTTCTGGGCAGCGGGGGAGCTTCCCTTGCTGTCTGCGCTGCCCTTGAAGATATGCAGGCGGCTCAGATTGTGGTCATTTCCCGCAGCGGCGAGAACAATTACGACAATCTCCGGCTGCACAAGGATGCAGCCGTCATCGTCAACACCACCCCTGTGGGCATGTATCCCAATGTGGCGGCAAGCCCTGTTGATCTGGATGCTTTCCCTTTCTGCCGGGCAGTTTTCGACATTGTATATAATCCTGCCCGCACCGAGCTTATCATGCAGGCGGAGAGCAAGGGGCTTATATGCCGAAGCGGACTTTCCATGCTGGTGGCTCAGGCTCACAGAGCATCCGAGCTCTTTACCGGCAGGGAAATCCCCAAAGAGCGCATTGAGGAGATAACAAGAATTCTGGAAAACCAGACCCAGAACATCGTCCTCATCGGCATGCCCGGCTGCGGCAAGAGTAAGGTGGGCTCTATCCTTGCGGAACTCACAGGCAGACCGTTTGTGGATGCGGACGAGTATCTCATGGAGAAGACCGGCGTGTTCGCCGGAGACATGATAAAGGAAAAGGGCGAGGAATATTTCCGGCAGCAGGAGACCTTGGTTCTGGAAGAGCTGGGCAAGCAGTCGGGACTCATTATTGCCACCGGCGGCGGCTGCGTCACCCGGGAGGAAAATTACGCTCACCTCCACCGCAACGGAAAAATTTTCTGGCGGCAGAGAGACATTGAAAAGCTGCCCACTGAGGGCAGGCCCCTCTCCCGGCAGGGCAGCCTGCAGGAGATGTACAAAAAAAGAGCGCCCCTGTACGGGCGCTTTGCGGATGTGATTATCAGCAACGACGGGGATGATCCCCAGGTTGCCGCAGAAAAGATATTGGAGGCTATGCAGTGAAAATTCTGGTCATAAACGGCCCAAACCTGAATTTTTTGGGCATCCGGGAGCCGGAGCTCTACGGCAAGAAGGACTACAATGCGCTGGTGGAATTCTGCAGGGAGAGCTGCAGCGCAAACGGCTTTGACTGCGAGTGCTTCCAGTCCAACCATGAGGGCGCCATTGTTGACAAAATTCAGCAAGCCTACGGCAATACTGATGGAATTATAATCAACCCCGCCGCATACACGCATACCAGCGTGGCCATTCTGGACGCGCTGAAGTCTGTGGGCATCCCGGCGGTGGAGGTACACCTGACGGATGTAAACTCCCGGGAGGACTTCAGAAAGCTCTCCTATGCGGGCATGGCCTGCATAAAGACCTATGCCGGCTTCGGCTTCGAGGGCTACGCCATGGCCGCCAAATACCTGAAAGAATACCTGAAAGAGGGAAAGTAAAATGCTTCCGGAAAAAAGCCTCGCCTGGGGCACAAGCAAAAGCTGCATAAGAGAGCTGGCGGCCTATGGCTCCAGGAGAAAAGCGGAGATCGGCGCTGAGAATGTGTTTGATTTCAGCATCGGCAACCCAAGTGTACCGGCTCCGGAGTGTGTGGACAGGGCGCTGATGGATGTTATAAATAACACCCCCAGCGTGGAGCTCCACGGTTATACCCCCGCGGCGGGTATGCCTTCACTGCGCAAGGCCATCGCGGAGAATCTCAACAGCCGTTGGGGAACTTCGCTGACGGCAGAGCTTATCTACGTCTGCTGCGGCGCGGCGGCAGGGCTGGTTTCCTGTACCCGGGGGCTTTTAAATCCGGGGCAGCAGGCGGTTGCCTTTGCGCCTTTCTTCCCTGAATATACGGTGTTTACAGAGAGCGCCGGGGCAGAGCTTGCATCGGTTCCGCCCAAGGCCGATCTGCAGCCGGATCTGGAAGAGTTTGAAAAGGCAATAAACGAAAAGACTGGTCTTATAATAATCAACAGCCCCAATAACCCCTCCGGCGTTATTTTGTCGGCAGACAGCCTGCGGGCCATTGCTGATATTTTGAAGACGGCGCAGGAGAAATATGGACACCCCATCTATCTTCTGTCCGACGAGCCTTACAGAGAGCTGGTCTATGACGGCACCGCAGTTCCCTGTGTGTTTGATTTCTACGATAACAGCATAGTCTGCTACTCTTTCAGCAAATCCATGTCTCTGCCCGGTGAGCGCATCGGCTATCTGGCGGTGAGCCCCAAAATGCAGGATAAGGAGCAGGTTTTTGCAGCCCTTGCAGGTGCTGCCCGGGGCTGCGGCTATGTGAACCCGCCCAGCATGATGCAGAGAGTTGTGGAAAAATGTCTCGGCCAGACCTCAGATATTTCCAAATATAAAAAGAATCGGGATCTGCTCTGCGGAGGGCTGAGGGAACTGGGATTTCAGTGTATAGAGCCCGATGGAGCCTTTTATCTTTTTGTGAAATGCCCTGTTGCGGACGCCAAGGCTTTCAGCGAGAGCGCCAAGAAGTACGAGCTTTTGCTGGTACCCAGCGATGATTTTGGTCTGGGCGGCTATGTTCGACTGGCCTACTGTGTGTCTGAGGAGACGATCAGAAGCTCCATGCCTGCTTTCAAAAAGCTGGCACAGGAGTATAAGCTTATATAAAAAATCAATTCAGCTCCGGCGGAGGCTAAACATGAAAGTCAGAAAAGCGCAAAAATTGAGAGACACGCTGATGATTGCGGGCCTTGTAATAATGCTGGCGGGGTCTATCCATGTGGCATTATCGTTAATCGGCGCTGTTGTGGCCTTTTCCGGCCTTGTTCCGCATTTTCTCTATAATAAATGCCCGCACTGCAAAAAACAGTTGGGCCGAAATGACGGCAATTTCTGTCAGCATTGCGGAGGAATAATCGACTGATGAAGTGCAATAAAAAACCGACCTGTGGTCAAACTACAGGTCGGTTTGATTTTTAATCAGTCGTCCTCTTCTTCGTCCTCGTCCTCTTCGCTCAGGTCGAATTCAAGCTCTTCGCCGCAGCCGGGGCAGGCGATGGAGCCGATGTTCAGCACTCCCTCATCAAAGGTGATCTCTTCACCGCAGGAGGGGCAGGTCACATCGTACATGACGCCGTCATATTCCAGCTCCTCGTCCTCATCAAAGGGGAAGCCCTCATCCTCAAAACTGCCGCAGCATCCGCCGCAGGAGCCGCAGCTGCCGGAGCATCCGCCGCAGCCGCCCACATCGGAGAACTCGGGGTCCTCGGGCATATCCAGGTCGCAGGTCAGCTCTTCCAGATAGCTCAGATCCTCGCTGATATCGTCAAGAGCCGCAGCAAAGTCAAGGTCACTCTCCTGAAGGTCTTCGATTTCGTGGGCCATGTCAGACAGAAGATCAGTCAGAGCGCCCCACAGCTTACCGTCTCTGGATTCGGGCTCAACACCCAGACCCTCAACAAGACCCTTCAGGTATGCAGCCTTTTCAACAACAGTCATAACAGAAAACCTCCTAGTTAGATGTTAAAAATAAGGGGAGATAAAATAGTCTCCCCTTCTTAATGCGATATTATGCTCTGGACAGGTACTCACCGGTGCGGGTATCGATCTTGACGATCTCGCCGCGCTCGATGAACAGGGGAACCTTGATCTCAGCGCCGGTCTCCAGAGTTGCGGGCTTGGTGGCGTTGGTGGCGGTGTTGCCTGCGAAGCCGGGGTCAGTCTCGGTGACCTCGAGCTCTACGAAGAAGGGAGGCTCAACGTTGTATACCTTGCCCTTGTAGGAGTAGATGGTGCACTGCATGTTCTCCTTGACGAACTTGAAGTTGTCGCCAACGGGCTCCAGCTCGTAGGTCTCGGGGTTCATGAAGTAGTACAGGTTGCCGTCAGCATAGCTGTACTCCATGGTCATGCGCTCAACGGTAGCGTTCTCAAACTTTGCGGTGGGGTTGAAGGAAGTTTCGGTAACAGCGCCGGTGATGACATTCTTCATCTTGGTACGGACAAATGCTGCGCCCTTGCCGGGCTTAACATGCTGGAACTCAACAACCTGCATTACCTGACCGTCCATCTCGAAGGTAACGCCGTTTCTAAAATCGCCTGCTGTAATCATAAAATGGTCCTCCCATATATAGAGTCTGAATTTACACAGTAATAGCTCTGATATTTTACAGTATATAAGCCTGTTTTGCAAGAGCTAATTGACGGAAAATAGCGGTTTTTTACCGATTACAGGATAATAAGCTCCTTGGGTGCCTTGGTGAGCAGCGTGCAGCCGCCCTCTTCAAGTACCACCATGTCCTCAATTCTGACACCGAAACGGCCGGGCAGGTAGATGCCGGGCTCTATGGTGATGACAGCGGCCGCGGGCATGGGCTCGGTGTTGCGGGGGTTTGCGTTGGGGGCCTCATGGATGTCCAGACCCAGAGAGTGGCCCAGACCGTGGCCGAAATACTGGCCGAAGCCCGCGTCCTCAATTACCTTTCTGGCAGCGCCGTCAATTTCACAGCCGGGAACGCCTGCCTTGGCAGCCGCAATACCTGCAAGCTGAGCCTTCAGAACGGTGTCATATATGTTCTTCATCTCGTCGGTGGCGTGGCCAACGGCGACGGTGCGGGTCATGTCAGAGCAGTAGCCGTTGTAGAGGCTGCCGAAGTCCATGGTGATAAAGTCGCCTGCGCAGATCACTTTATCCCCGGGGACACCGTGGGGCAGACTGGTTTTGGAGCCGGTAACAACAATGGGGTCAAAGGCGTTGCCCTCACTGCCGTTTTTCAGCATGTGGTATACAAGCTCTGCTGCAACCTCGCGCTCAGTCATGCCGGGCTTGATGATCTTCAGCACTTCCTCCAGAGCCTTTTCACTGATGCGCTGAGCCTTGACAATGCTGTCCACCTCATCGGCGGTCTTGAGGGCACGCAGCTTGGAGAGTATGCTCTGAGCGGGCAGCAGAGCCAGGCCCAGATCCTTCTCAAACTGCAGGTATGCGCTGTGGTTGAGCTTTTCCTGCTCGCCGCCCAGCTTTTCAACATCAGCCTCGTGGAGAGCTGCCTTAATAAGCTCAAGCTGGCTTACGCTCTTGTCAAACATCTGCACGCTGCAGCAGCAGGAGGCAGCTGCCTCGGCAGCTTCAATATAACGGGAGTCGGTGAAGAGCCATGCCTTTTCACGGCTTACCAGTACGCTGCCGTCGGTAAAGGGAAAGCCGGTGGCAAAGCGCTGGTTCTTCTCGTCGGTGATCAGGACGGCGTCCAGACCGGTTTCAATGAGTTTTTCCTGAATTCTTGCAATGTTGTTCATATGCCTGTCTCCTCTGATGTTGCTCTCGGGAAGCTCACAATAAAGCGTGAGCCCCGGGGTTTATTTTGTCCCACGGCGATGCTGCCGCCATGGGCCTGTACTGCGTCGTGCACTATGCTCAAGCCAAGGCCGCTGCCTCCGGCCTCCCGGGAGCGAGCCTTGTCTACCCGGTAGAATCTTGAAAAAATATTCAGCATATCCTCCTCGGGGATGCCGATGCCGGTGTCGGATACGCAAATGCGCACCATCTCCTCATCTCCGCTGAGACTTAAATTAACCGATCCCTCGGGGACATTGTACTTTATTGCGTTTTCAACAAGATTGAAAATTATGTGGAACATATCGTCCACCGTTGCCATGACTACGCAGCCGTCCTCCAGCTCACAGTGCAGTCTGACTTTATTTTCCGCTGCAATGGGCCGCAAAAGGGCCACGGCGTCAAGGCTGACCTGTTTAATATCCACGGGCTCGGGGACGATCTGGATGTCGTCATCAAGGCGGGACAGGTCAAGGAGCTTCTCTGTTGTGCGCTGCAGGCGCTCGGCCTCATTGCCTATATCGGTGACAAACTCTCTGATGGTTTCGGCATCCATGTTGCTGTTCTGCACTATGCTGTCCGACAGCAGACGGATGGAGGCCAGAGGGGTCTTTAATTCGTGGGAAGCGTCGGACACAAAGCGGCGGCGCTGCCGTTCGTTGGAGTCCAGCTGCTCGGTGAGGCGGTTGAACTCATTGCCAAGCTCGCTTATCTCATCCTGACCACGGCTGGTATGGCGGTAGCTGTAATCTCCGCCGGCTACTATGCGCATGGAATCTGTAAGCTCCTGAAGCCGCTTCATGAAGAAGAAGCTGAATGCCGCCGCCGCTACCAGAGCGCTGAGACTTATTATCAGCGTCAGGTTGCGCATCCTGCTCTGGATGGCAAGGATGGTCTGGGCCTGATCTGTGTCATATTCCTGAAGGTAGATCGCTCCGCTGATCATGCCCTGCTTGCTCATAGGCACGATCACACTGCTTAAAAAACCGGAGTTTTTGAAGCTTGAGCGGAAGACAATATTACCGTCCAGCGCCCTGTGCAGATCATAGCCGGAGGCGGCAGTGCTGCCGGCCTTGTTGCTGTCATAAATTATCTGCCCTTCGCTGTTGTAGACAATGGTGCGCTGCAGATTGCTCAGATCCAGAAAACGGAGAACCTCGGCAATACCCTCCCTGTCGGGAGACTCAAGACCGGACAGGGCGTTTGCAACCGTTGATACCTGTGCCGTCAGCGAGCTGCGCTTTTCCTCGAAGATCATGTCTCTGGAAGATGTTATGGGGTAGAAGTTCAGCAGCACCAGCAACACCAGCAAAAGCAGAGCAATAAAGGCAAAGAGACGGAAGCGGATGCTTCTGGCAAAACCAAATTTAGTCTGCAAAGTAATAGCCAACTCCCCATTTTGTGATGATGTATTCGGGCTGGGCAGGGTTCAGCTCCAGCTTCTCTCTGAGTCTGCGGATGTGCACATCCACAGTGCGGTTGTCACCCAGGTATTCGTAGCCCCAGACAAGGTCCAGCAGGGCGTCCCGGCTGTAAACCTTGCCGGGATTCTTCATCAGGAAAAGGATAAGGTCAAATTCTTTCATGGTAAGTTCAATGAGCTTACCTTCTTTATATGCGCTTCGGCGGGATTCGTCAATGCGGATGTGGCCTTTTTTCAGCTCTGTGCCGGATTCGGCAGCGGCCGGGGCGGCAATGGCGGCACGCCTGAGCAGAGCCCTGACCCGAGCCTTCAGCTCCAGGATGTTGAAGGGCTTTGTTACATAATCGTCAGCGCCGCTTTCAAAGCCCATAAGCAGGTCGGAACCCTCGCTGCGGGCAGTGAGCATGATGATGGGCACGGTGGAGAAGCTGCGAATCTCCTGGCAGGCTTCAAGGCCGTCCTTTTTTGGCATCATCCAGTCCAGTATTATCAGGTCGTATTCGGTGCTGCGGGCCATACTGACGGCAGCCTCGCCGTCATAGCAGGCATCCACGGTGTAGCCCTCGTTTTCAAAGTTGAATTTCATGCCCTTTACGAGCAGCTTTTCATCATCAACTACCAGAATCTTCATTTTGTTCTCCAATAACGATTATCTCCTGCAAGGCGGCGAATTTTGATTCGCCTATGCCATCCACACGCATCAGCTCATCCGTGGAGGAAAAGGCCCCGTTTTCATTGCGGTATCTGACTATGTTCTCAGCCAGCTTTTCGCCCACGCCGGGCAGCAGGAGAAGCTCCTGCTCATCTGCGGCATTGATATCAATTATCCGGCCCGGCAGCAGCTCAAGGTAGGGACTGTCGGGGTCGTCATTGCCCTGCATGATGCGCCGCTGGGACACAGGCTTTGCGGCGATGCGGACTCCGCCCTCCCTCACAAAGAGAAGACTGCCTATAAAAAGTCCGGCAAGATAGACCGCACAGAGGATAAGACTTATACAAACCGCTTTTCTGCCGCTGAGACGCATTACATCACCTGATTTTTGTTGTTGCATTTCCGGGGCCAAAACTTTATAATAATTAGCTGAATATACTATACCACATTCCGAGCAAAACGGGAGAACAAAATGAAAAAAATTAAGCTTTTTCCCTTAATAATTTTGATTTGCCTTGTGCTGGGCATGGGCTCGCCTGCGGCCTATGCGCTGGACGAGCCTGAAATACCGGCCAAAGCCGCGATTCTGGTGGATCTTGATTCCGGCCGCGTCATATATTCTCTGAATATGGATGAGCAGCGTTCCCCTGCGAGCCTTACAAAGATCATGACCGTTCTGCTGGCGCTGGAGGCCGTAAATAATGGCACCTGCACCATGGACACCATGATCACCGCCCAGGCTGACTGTCGGCAGGGCATGGATGAGAGCAGCAGTACCGCCGGCATCCAGCCCGGTGCGGAGCTGACCATGCGGGAGCTTCTCTACTGCGCCATGATCAAATCCGCAAACGAGGCCTGCAATATCATAGCCACCTATCTTGGCGGCAGCATTGACGGCTTTGTGAACATGATGAACCAGCGCGCTGCCGAGCTGGGCTGTGTGAACACCCATTTTGTCACCACCAACGGTCTGTCTGCCGATGGCCACTACAGCTCCGCGTATGACCTGTACCTCATCACCGCGGAAGCTTTGAAGTATGAGGAGTTTCTCAAGATCGCCAACACCCGCAGCTATCTGCCCACCTCTGATGCTGTAAACGCCGGTGAGACCATGTATAACTCCAACGCTCTGCTCCACGAAGCCCCTGCCTACCCCGGCGACTATATCTATGAGGGAGCTTCCGGCGTAAAAACCGGCTATACCAGAGCCGCAGGCTATTGCCTTATCTCCACCGCAGAGAGAAACAACATACATGTACTGGCTGTCGTTCTGGGCTGTGACGGTCTGCTCAACGCGGGTCTGGATGAATACCAGAACTTCTCCTCCACCATCACCCTTTACGACTGGGTTTTCGATAATTTTGCGTATCAGGAGGTCGTCACAAAGGATGACCACATTGCCAAGGTGGATGTACAGCTTGCCAAGGACGGCGTTCAGGCAATTTTAAGACCCGCGGAAAATATGAAGCTGCTGCTGCCCAAGGATGTGGAGAGCAGCAGTATCACCACCTCCGTATCCGTTATGCAGGACAAGCTGGTGGCTCCCATTGAGGAGGGCGCAATACTGGGCGAAGCCAGAATCTATGTGGATGGCGAGCTCTATGGCACCACTGAGCTTGTAAACAGCGTAAAGATCGAACTGTCCCGAACCGAATACCTGAAGCAGAAGCTGATGAACATCTTCTCCAACGGCTGGGTCATCGCCCTGCTGGTAGTTATTGCGGTGTTCGGCCTTATCTATCTGGCGCTGGTCATGCGCTACAGAAGCCTGAGAAGAAAGCACCTTAAGGAGAGACGCCTTGCTGAGCAGCGCCGCCGCGCAGAGCGTGAGAAGCTGTACCAGGAGGATTCTTTCTACAAGAGCTACGATGAGGCCAGCGATTTCGTCAGCATCGACATGGATATGTATGACGATGATGAGGACGATGAATACTAATTGACCCCAAACGCCCGGATTTTATAATTCGGGCGTTTTTCTTTGCAATTTCTTAACGATGCGCTATGATATAATCACATAAAGTGAGTTTGGAGAAGAACATGGATAAGCTAAGAAAAATCAAAGAGTATTTTCCAATATACAAACGGGGCTGGATAGTCTATATCGCCGCTATGCTGACAGCGACGGCAGTTCTCACACTGCTGCAGTACATCAGCGAGTCTGACCGTCATGTACCTTTGATCTTTGTGCTGGTGGCTCTGGTGGTGTCTCTGTGTACAGATGGCTATTTCTATGGAATACTCACTGCCGTCACCGGCGTTTTCACTGCCAACTACACTTTTACCTATCCCTATTCAAAGATGGACTTTACGCTCAGCGGTTATCCGCTGACCTTTGTGACCATGCTGGCAGTCAGCGTGGCGGTATGCACCCTTGCGACCCGACTGAAAAGGCAGGAGCAGCTGCGCACGGAATCGGAAAAAGAAAAGGTGAGGGCAAATCTGCTGCGGGCCATCTCCCATGACCTGCGCACCCCGCTTACGGCCATCAGCGGCTCCATTTCGGCGGTTCTGGACGGTAATGTGGAGAATGAGCAGCAGAAGAGAGAGCTTCTTGAGGATGCCCGTACAGATGCGGAATGGCTTTACAGAATGGTGGAAAATCTGCTGTCCATCACCAAAATCACCGATGACAAAATGGGCGGTCTCAACAAGCAGGATGAAATGCTGGAAGAAGTTCTGGCCGAGGTGGCTCTGAAATTCAGAAAGTACAGCCCGGATGTGAAGCTTTCGGTCTCGGTGCCGGATGAGCTCATGTTTGTGCCCATGGATGCGGTGCTCATTGAGCAGGTGCTTATTAATTTTCTGAATAACGCAGTTGCGCATGGTGTGAATACATCTCACATTCGCATGAAAGCGGAGGTAGATGACAAGTATGCCGTAATAAGCGTCACAGACAACGGCGCAGGTATTGCAGCCGGTGATCTGGAGCATATATTTGATGGCACCCATAAATTCAGTAACTCCTCATCCCCTGACAAAGGCCGCAGCTTAGGCATTGGCTTGTCGGTATGCAAAACTATTATTGAAGCTCACGGCGGTGGAATTTCCGCCTCAAACACCCCTGAGGGAGGGGCCTGCTTCAGCTTTACTCTGCCGTTAGGAGGACACAATATTGAATATCAAGGATAAGATTCTGGTTGTTGAAGACGAAAAGGGCATATCCGGCTTTATGAAGGCCATACTCAGCTCCAACGGCTATGATGTGGTGGTGGCCAACACCGGCGGCGAGGCTTTCTCTATGATAAGCTCTCATTGTCCCGACCTTGTGGTGCTGGATCTGGGTCTGCCGGATATTGACGGCATGAGCATCATAGAAGCTGTAAGAGAGTGGACCCACACGCCCATTATCGTTGTTTCGGCCCGCAGCAGCGAGAGAGACAAGGTAGACGCGCTGGACAGGGGCGCAGACGATTATCTCACCAAGCCATTCGGATCCGCAGAGCTTCTGGCCCGTATCCGCGTGGCCATCAGACACAACCGTTCCATTGTGGGCAATGAGCTTCTCATAAATTCCGGCAAATTTGTGGCAGGGGATCTGACCATTGATTATGACAAGCATCAGGTTCTCATAAAGGGTGAAAATGCCAAGCTCACCCAGAATGAGTACAAGATCGTTGCGCTGCTGGGCAAGAGCGCGGGCAAGGTGCTGACCTATGATTTTATTATGAAGGAGCTGTGGGGGCCTCAAAGCAGGGGCAGCAACCAGATCCTCCGTGTGAACATGGCCAATATCCGCCGCAAGATCGAAAAAAATCCCGCAGAGCCCGAGTATATTTTCACCGAGCTTGGCGTAGGCTATCGCATGGTGGAGGGCACTAAACCCGAATGATCCGAATACCGGAAAACAAGGCGCATTTCCATGAAATGCGCCTTGTTTATTTTTAAGGCAGTGCTATAATGGTTGACGGAAAAAGGAGATGGAACGAATGGATCCTCAGTTTCTGAAAGATATATGCGAAAAAATAATGCTGGCCGAAAAGGATGCTGCCCGGCTCATGATGGAGGCAAAGGGTATTCTGGCCGAGAACAAAAGCTGCCAGAAGGATGTGGTCACCCAGTATGACAGGGCGGTGCAGGAGCGGCTCATAAAGCTTCTCGGTGAGGCTGTTCCCGGCGCCCGCTTCTTCTGCGAGGAAAATGACCGCCATGATGATCTGAAGGCGGAGCATGTCTTTATCATAGACCCCATTGACGGCACCATGAACTTTGTGCGCCACATGAACCACAGCTGCATTTCCGTGGCCTATGCAAGCGGCGGAGAAGTGCTGGCAGCGGCAGTATACAACCCCTATGTGGACGAGATGTTCACCGCCATAAAAGATCAGGGCGCATATCTAAACGGCAGGCCCATCCGTGTGGAGGACCGTCCGCTTTCTGAAACTCTGGTCTGCTATGGCTCCTCGCCCTATCATGCAAATCTCACCGAGCCTACCTTTGATCTTCTGCGCAAGGTGTTTCCCATCTGTCTGGATGTGCGCCGTCAGGGCTCCGCGGCGCTGGATCTGTGCAGCGCGGCCTCCGGCAGAGCGGGTGTTTATTTTGAGTTTTGTGTCTGCCTTTGGGATTACGCGGCTGGTATGCTGATCGTTCAGGAGGCCGGCGGCATCTGCTGCACACTTGAGGCCAAGCCCATGCCCATGGACAGCAGCAAGCCCACCATTGTTGCCGGCAGCGAGCAGGCGGTCAGGGATGTGCTGGCTTTGGCGGGAGTGCAGAATGGATAAGATGGATATGCAGCGTGCAGCTCCTGTGTATATTGAAGAAGAACTGGAGTCCACAAATTCAAAGCTGAAAACTATGGCCGCGGAGTCCGGTACGGTGCTCATTGCCCGCAGGCAGCTTGGCGGCAGGGGGCGCTTGGGCAGAAGCTTTGAATCTCCGGAGGGGGGCATTTACCTCTCCTATTTGCTGCGGCCTGACTGTCCGGCGCAGGAGTGCTCGGGTCTGAGCGCCCTGACTGCCTTGGCGGTGCACGATGCGGTTTTTGATGTTTCCGGAGTCAGTGCGGACATCAAGTGGCCCAACGACCTGCTTTTAAACGGAAAAAAGCTTTGCGGCATACTCACAGAGCTTAGCATTGACCGGCAGGGCAGACCTGAGGTGGTCATCGGCATCGGGCTGAACCTGAATACTGCGCCTGAACAGTTCCCTGAGGAAATAAAAGAAACAGCCTGTTCTCTTTATGGTGAGACAGGCAGGATATTTGACGCAGACCTTATTATACGCCGCCTGATTGAGCGGCTGGATCATGCCTGCAGACTGTGGACGGGGGACCATGCTTATTTTCTGGAGCGATACCGCAGCCTCAGCATATGCCGGGGCAGGGATGTGCTGGTGGTTCATGGCTCAGAAAGACGGTGCGCCAGAGCGCTGGAAATCAATGGGGATATGAGTCTTCAGGTCATGTATGAGGACGGAACGCAGGAGAGCCTGTGCTCCGGGGAAGTTTCATTGAGAATATAAAAAATCCCGTACATTTGTACGGGATTTTATTGCTCTATCAGTCAGTAACGTAGGGCATGAGAGCGATCTGACGTGCTCTCTTGATTGCCTCGGTCAGCTCACGCTGATGCATTGCGCAAACACCGGTGGTACGACGAGGCAGGATCTTGCTGCGCTCGGAAACATAGCGGCGAAGCTTTGCAGTGTCCTTGTAGTCGATGGAAGTTGCCTTATCAACACAGAACTGGCAAACCTTTCTGCGCTTGCGATTCTTGGGGTTGTTCTTATCGAAAGCCAAAGCTGTATCCTCCTATCAAAAATTTTAGAACGGCAGCTCGCCGTCATCATCGCTCAGATCGCTGAAAGAAGAGCTTGCAGGCGCGCTGCGGTAGCTCTCGGTGCGCTCGTAGCTTTCGGTACGGCTGCCATAAGTGTTGTCGCCTTCCTCGCGGCGGCGGCTTTCGCCGAAGTAGATGTTGTCGGTAACGACCTCCGCGCGGTTGCGCTTGTTGCCGTCACGGTCAGTATAGCTGCTGATCTGCAGACGGCCGGAAACTACGGCCATGCTGCCCTTGCGGAAATACTTGCTGACAAATTCGGCGGTGGAACGCCATGCAACGCAGTCGATAAAATCGGTCTGCTTCTCGCCACCATCGCGGCCGCCGAAATCACGGTCAACTGCGAGAGTGAAGCTTGCCACAGGCGTTTGGGACTGGGTGTATCTGAGCTCGGGATCGCGAGTCAGTCTGCCCATAATAGTAATGTGATTTAGCATTGCAGCCTCCTTATTACTCTGCGCGCAGAGTGATCAGGCGACGCAGAATGCCG
>CAZYTE010000011.1:0-20057 GCA_964649425.1 uncultured Oscillospiraceae bacterium | reverse complement strand
CTCTGAGACCCTGGCTCCCTGCATGCTGCAGTTTCTGCAGTACAAGGTTTTCGGCATGCACAGGGTTCCTCAGGGCTGGATAGTGGTCACCGCCGGCAACCCGCCGGAGTATAACAAGTCCGTCAGAGAGTTTGACATTGTCACCTGGGATAGACTCAAGCGCGTGGATGTGGAGCCGGATTATGAGGTGTGGAAGGAATACGCCTGCCGGAAGGGCATACACGGTGCCATCCTCACCTTCCTTGACATCAAGAAGAATTTCTTCTATGTGGTGGAGACCAAGGTGGACAGAAAGAGCTTTGTAACCGCCCGCGGCTGGGAGGATCTGTCCGAGATGATAAAGCTCCATGAGAAAAATGAGCTGCAGGTGGACATGGATCTTATCTCCCAGTATCTGCAAAATGCCACGGTAGCCAAGGAGTTTTCCGTCTACTACGATCTCTACAACAAGTATAAGTCCGACTACAAGGTGGACGAGATACTTGCAGGCGATGCCTCTGAGGAGATAAAGAACAGGGCCAATGATGCCAGATTCGATGAGAGACTTTCCCTCATGGGCCTGCTGTGCGACAGGCTCAACGAGCAGATGCGCACCGTTGTCCTCCGGGACGGGGCTATTCTGGAGAACCTGAAGCTTCTGAAAAAGCTGAAAGGGGATATGGCCGCTGGGCAGGATAACTTCAATGAGCTGCTGAATGCGGCACTTTCACAGCAGGCTGCGGCCCTTGCCGCCGGAGAAAAGGCCAACACCCTCGACAGAGAGCAGAAATATGTGCTAAACTACATTATCCGCTTTATCAGACAGCAGCAGGAGCTGATTGCCAGAGCGGGCAGCCGCAATAATGACGAGGCCTTTGCTGTTATCAAGCAGAGCTACGACGCAGCAGTTTCCCAGCACAAGCAGCAGATCGCTCAGGTGAAGGATAGAGCAGCCAATCTCTTTAAATTTACAGACGAGGTCTTTGGCCAGGGGCAGGAGATGCTCATATTGGTCACCGAGATGACAGTGCGCTACCACTGCGCCAGGTTTATCTCCCAGTTTGGCTGTGAGGAGTATTTTGAGCACAACAGAGACCTGATGTTTTACCAGCGCAAGAAAGAGCTTATTGCCAGAATCGATGAACTGGAGGAATAGAAAAATGATTGAACCGGAACTGACAATGATGGATGAGTTTTATGCCCTGGGCTATACCTTCCCCGGCCCCGAGGGACAGTTCAACGCCATGGACCATGCGGGCTACTGGCAGGGCCAGGACTTCAGCACGGTGAGCAGGGAAGAGTACGCCGCCATTGCGGATGCGGGCTGGGGCGAGGTAGCCACATGGGTGCGCTTCAGCAACAAGGGGGAGACCCCCTACTATTTCTTCGGCCCTATCGTCAAGGAGAAGAAGCCTGTGCCTGCCGGCATGGTGCCGGTGAAATTCCCCGGCGCGGTGTACGCAGCCTTTGAGGTGCCCGCATTTAAGGATGGCAAGGAGATGCAGCAGATCGTCAGCCGTATGTGGCAGGAGGATATTCTGCCCTGGATAGCCAACAGCGTCACCAAGCCCGATCCCAGGGCCAGATGCTTTGAGTACTACATGGGCGAAAAGTGCTACATCTATGTGCCCGTTGTGAGCAAGGTAAGTAAATAGCGTAAATACAGCCGCGTTCTTGTGATAAATGCACAAGAACGCGGTATAAATTTGGTGCAGAATTGGGGATAGAAAACAATAATAATCTGTGCTATATTATAATCACAAAAGGCGAAAGCCTTATTAAATAAAGGGACCGAGAGCTGGCGGTAAACAGCTCGGTGCCGAAAGTCTTAAATTATTTCAGGAAATGTTCTCGCGGTAAAAAATCTCGGAATCCAAAAAGGAAAAGCAAATAAAGTGAAAAGCGAACCATAAATTGCGCACCGGAGAATGGATTTCAGATAATTTAAGGACTGACACCTAAATCTGAAGAAAGAGAGGTTTAAAAAGATGTTAGATATTAAAATAAATAAGTAAGCCTTGACTGCTCGGAAATCAGTCAAGGCTTACTTATTTATTTTAATAATTTTTCCTTATAAGCCTCCATTGTGCAAAGGCCCGCAAGGACGCAAATCTATGATTTGCATTGTCCGCGCGCGTCCCTTTATGGGTGAGGCGGCTGCCGTCAGGCAGACGGAGGGATTGTAGCTAAATGATGCGTGAAAACGGCTTCCCAAACAGGGAAGCCGTTTAATTATTTACTTATCAGCCTTCAGGGTGTACTCTGCGCCGTTTACGATCTCGGTCATGTCTATGCCGGTCATGGCATATTCACCGTTAATGTAGAAGCCCCAGTACATGGCGTCCTTATCCCAGTCAAGGGTGATGTTGTTGACAGTCTCGATATAAAGGCCGTACGCGCCCTGACTGCCGGCGATCAGGTTCAGCTCCTGCAGAGCCTCGCCCACAATGGTCTTGTCGGTCTTGATGGTGGCGGTAAGTTCCTTGCCGTCCTGATCCACCACCTTGTAGGTAAATTCGTTTTCGCCCTCACCATAGGTCTTGCCGTTTTCGATAACATCGGTGATGGGGGCCTGAGCCTCCTCGCTGCTTACGCAGGCGCTCATGCACAGTGCCATAGCCACAATAAGCACGATGCAAACAAGCCGAGACAATTTTCTTATGCTGCCTTTAAGCTTCATTTTGCAGTTCTCCTTATTTGATTATTCCCCTTACACCGGGCTCGCGGCGCATTGGCAGGGTTGCGCTGTCAGGTTTTCCGGCTCGGTGCGGCATTGCTCCGCCTTCTCGTTTTTCAACAATGGCTTTTCTCCGGAGCGTGGCATTCCGGATAGGAGAAATACACGGCTGCACCATACGGCGACGGCCTCGCGCAGGATTTCGACCTGCTTCCATATACAGCGCTAAGATTCTATCACAAAGTGAATTTTTATGCAAGTTTTTAATTGCATATCTCGATTTACTGTGGTAAAATCGTTTCTATCTTGTCCGGGAGGTGTAACTGTGAAAGAGAGACTATATCTGTCCACGGTCGATGAAAACGCCGCCGCTCTCGCGAAGGCGCATGGCTTTGGCATAGAGCTCGCCCAGTTCTGCACCGCCTGGAATCTGGACGAGAAGCGGCATGAGGTGGAGGCAGATGTGCAAAACTGCCTGAAAAGCTCTGACCGCTTTGTGCTCCACGCCCCCTTTACCGAGCTTTTCCCCTGTGCCATCGATAAAATGGTGCGGCAGGTGGCGGCGTACCGATACCGCCAGAGTATTGAGACTGCCAAAGAACTGGGCGTCAGAAAGCTGGTCATCCACGGCGGCTATAATCCCAGAATTTATTTCCCGCCCTGGTACACACCGGAGTCGGTGCTGTTCTGGAGGGAATTTGTAAATGAGATCCCCGATGATATGGTGATCTGCCTTGAAAATGTTTTCGAGGAAGAGATCGATATGCTTGCCGATATTGTCCGGCAGGTGGATGACGGGAGGATCCGAATGTGCCTTGATATCGGCCATGTTAATGCCTATTCAAAAATCCCTGTGAGAGAGTGGATAGAGCACTGCGCCGATATTATTGAGCACTTCCATATACATAACAATGACGGCAGCTGGGATACTCACAGCCAGCTGTTTGAGGGCTCCATCCCCATGGAGGAGACCATAGACCTTATAAATAAACTCTGCCCCACAGCAAGCATCACTCTGGAACTGACCGATTCCAAACCCTCTGTGGAATGGCTTATAGGAAAGAAGTATATCTGAAATGAACACCCGCATCGTTAAAAAAGCATTTACAGACACCATACCTGTCATGACCGGTTATCTGGCCCTTGGCATGGGTATGGGCGTTATTCTGGTGACTCAGGGCTATGACTGGTTCTGGGCGCCCATCATGGCTATCACTATTTTCGCAGGCTCCATGCAGTATGTGGCGGTTGACCTGCTGGTCAGCGGCGCAGGTATAGTCACCGTTGCGCTGACTACCCTGATGGTCAATGCCCGGCATTTGTTTTACGGCATATCCCTTGTGGATAAATACAAGGATCTGGGCAAGGTAAAGTATTATCTGATGTTCGGCCTTACCGACGAGACCTACTCCCTTGTGTGCAGCACCTCCGACTCCATTGCCGTGGAGGACAGGAAGCTCTACTTCGGCCTTGTGACATTGATGGACCACTGCTACTGGATATGCGGCTGCACTCTGGGCGCGGTGCTGGGCAGCATTATTACTTTCAACAGCGAGGGCATCGACTTTGTGCTGACAGCCCTGTTCATAAGCATCGTTGTGGAGCAGTGGCTCAGCACTGACAAGCACAGCCCCGCCCTTGTGGGCTTTGCCTGCTCGGCCCTTTGCCTGATAATCTTCGGCGCGGACAAGTTCCTTATCCCCGCCATGCTGACTATCATGGCCGCACTGCTTCTAATGGGAAGGGGGAATAAATAATGAGCCACACTATAATGGTCATCGTTGTCACCGCGGTGGTGACGGCTGCGCTGAGATTTATACCCTTCCTGATATTCGGCGGCAAAAAAGAGCCCCCTGCCTGCATAACTTATCTGGGCCATGTATTGCCCGGTGCTATTATGGCTATGCTGGTAGTGTACTGTCTCAAGGGCGTGAGCCTGAGCTCCGTTTCCGGCTTTATGCCGGAGCTTATAGCTTCGGCTGCGGTGGTTGCGGTGCACGTGTGGAAGCGCAACACCCTTTTGAGCATATTGGTGGGAACTGTGGGCTATATGCTGCTGGTGCAGCTGGTGTTTTAGTAAATGCTTCCTGGACTGGACACGGAAAAGGACGATTGCTACCAGCTCTTCATACCCTGCCTTGAGCAGGCAGCGGATAAACAGATTGTTGATATGATATAAAAAACCCGATGGGAAACCATCGGGTTTGTTTTTTACTTTTCTTCCTGAGTGCCCTTGAACACAAAGAAGCGCTGGCCGATATAGTTGAGGGCCACGAAGAAGCACATTCCTGCCAGCATTGCCAGATTCTCCTGAACCGTGACGGAGGCGCCGGAGAATATCCACTTTGCCAGGGGCTTTGCACCGCCGTAGGCCAGCAGGTAGCAGACAGAAATGTTCACAACGAAGCGGACCATGGTCTTGCCGGAGTTGGTCTTGCTCCTGAAGGTGAAATACTTGTTGAGGAAGTAGCTGACTATGCTGCCCACAATGTAGTTGGAGGCGGAGGACACCCAGTAGCTGAAGTGGAACACATTGTAGAACACGAACATGACGCCGGTACCCACAATGGTGTTTAGAATGCCTACGATAATGAACTTCCAGAAGGTCACATCGAAAAACTTTTTGCAGAATTCTTTTATCTTACTCATCCTTACCTCCGCAGGTCTTGGAGACAATAAAACGGGGACGGCCCTTGATCTCATCGTAAATTCTTGCCAGGTAGTAGCCGATGATGCCGAGGCAGATCATGATAATGCTGCTGGAGAAAAGGATCAGCAAAATAACAGTGGTAAAGCCGCCCAGAGCAACGCCCACGATCTTCTGATACAGGGACACTGCGCCGAAAACAAGGGCGGTGGCCAGCATGATGAAGCCCAGAACGGTGACGATGTGCAGGGGCGCGGAGGAGAAGGAAGAGATATTGGTCAGGGCATATTTGATAAGAGACTTGGTGGACCACTTGCTCTCGCCCACGGTGCGCTCCTGCACGCAGTAGCTGACAGAAGTCTTTTTATAGCCCACCCAGAAGCTGAGGGCCCGGAAGAACACATTGCGCTCGGGCATCTGGTTGAGAGTGTCAACCACCTTGCGGTCAAGGAGCTTGAAGTCAGAAGCGGAGGCCATGTCCATGCCGGTGGCCTTGCTGATAAGGGAGTAGAAGGAGTTTGCCGCAAAGCGGTGGAAGGCGCTTTCGCTGCCGCGGTCTTCCTTGATGCCTTCGACCACCTCGTAGCCCTCCTCCCAGAGACGGTACATCTCGACCAGCTTCTCAGGGGGGTGCTGCAGGTCACAGTCCAGAACGGCGCAGCAGTCACCCGCTGCCTGCTCAAGACCGGCAAACATGGCGGCCTCCTTGCCGAAGTTGCGGCTGAAGTGGACACCCACCACGCGGCTGTTTGCCTTGGCGCTCAGCTCGATCTGTTCCCAGGTCTTGTCTTTGGAGCCGTCGTCCACAAAGATGAGCTCAAAGGGAATGTTCTCCTTGTCCATGATGCCGGAGATGGTCTCGGCGGCGGCGGAAATCATTTTTTCCTCGTTGTAGGAGGGCAGGATAATTGAGATCATTTAATCACCTCGTTATTTAGTCACAAGATAGGTCTGGGAAAGACCATAGGAATAGAGAAGCTCAAAGCGTTCAAAATCAGTGCTTTCAATAAATTCCGGCAGCATCTTCTCAGCATCAAAGCCGCTGGACCAGAATTCGTTTATATCGATAAATACGATGCACTCATCGCTGTCAAACTTTGCCAGATACTCATCCAGCGCCGGGGAATCGGCGGAGTCTGTCATGAAGAACTCATCAAAGCTCAAAAGCTGGATGAGGGCCTCGGTGATGGGCTCAAATTTGTTGTCGGTAAGGTAGATGCAGGGGTCATCGCTATGCTCTGAGAGGACGGCGTTATACTCGCTGTGCTCAGGATACTGGTAGAGAGGCTGAGACCAGCGGGCAAACCATGCGGTAAAGAGGACCACGCCCACAAGGGCGATCCATTTGAGAGTACCGAAAAGCTTTATATCAGCGGTGCTCCGCTCCAGCCAGCTTATCAGCATACACACGGCGATGGCAAAAATGGGGACAATGTTATATACATAGCGCTGATCCATGACCGGGGAAATGAGAGCCACGAGGATCAGAGTGACAAAGGCGGGGATAACGAAAAGCAGAGCCCTGAAGCCGAGCTTTCCATCCTTGGCGCAGCGGATGACTTTTTTGACAAACACCAGCAGCGCCGCGGCCACAGCCATGGCGATGATGATGGCGGCCTTCATACCGTGGCGTACTTCCTTAAAGAAATATACAAGGCGCTGGGCATACTGGCTGGAGTCGGTGAGGTTTTCCAGAGCGTTGCCGCCGGAAACCAGCTTGTCGGCAAAGAGCTGGCTGATGCAGGGCGGGAAGCAGATCAGCAGAAGAAGGATGCCCGCAAAGGCGGATGCGGCAAAAATCAGCGTGCCCTTGAAATCGCGCTTATACAGGGAATGGAAAACAAAGGCGGCGCAGAGGAAAAAGGCGTAGAAAACAAAGTAATACTGGGTCATCACACCGGCAAAAATCGTAAGGCCGGTGAGAATGTAAAGGGAGGGCTTTTTCTCCCGCATCAGTCTGGCTGTGAGATAGGCCAGCAATATTGTCAGCATACTCAGCAGCACATACATACGGATCATCAGCATGGTGGAAAGACCCAGAAGAGAAGTGCCGTAAATCGCCACCGCCGCAAGAGCGCAGACATCTGAATCGAACAGCTCCTTTGCCAGCATATACAGCAGAACCAGGGCCGCAAGATAGATGATAAGGTCAAGGATCAAACCTGTCCACTTGCTGAAAACGCCCGGAGTCAGTGAGGACGCGATGTTGAAGAGCCAGTAGTAAAGAGGCGGGTGCACATCGGCTGCCTGATTGGCGTAGACCGCTTTGAAGTCAAAGCTCTCGCCCTCATTTACCACCACATAGCGCAGAAGCTCATCACGGCTCATGGCCTTGTCCACAAGGCTGCCGCCCATGGCGTCTCTTATATAAGCACCCTCATGGCTGTTGGAAAGACCATAGGTGTAGATCTCGTCTATGAACATACCGCTCTTGCTTTCCGCAAACATGAGGCAGAGCCCGCTTATCAGGATAAGCAGCAGCAAAAGGGCAGAGTATCTGAATAGTGAGCGTTTCATCCGCTGACCTCCGGACATACTTTTCTAAAAAATCATTATACCCCCTGGAAGTGCTTTTAGCAACTGTTTTTGACTAAAAAACTCCCTCCTGCGGTACAGGAGGGAGCTGGCTTTTTATATTCTTAATCTTCGGTCTTGTCACAGCAGCTGTCGATCTTTTCCTCGATCTTGTCGCAGCAGCAGTCGATCTTTTCCTCGATCTTGTCGCAGATGTTCTCAACAACATCCTCGATCTTCTCCACGACATCCTCGACCTTGTCGCAGCAGCTGTCAACAAAGTCCTCGGCGCTGCAGCAGGTATCATCGCAGGCGCACTCAGCCTCACAGCTGCAGCCGCAGCAGCTGTCAACAACTTCATCAAAGTCATCAACTACCTCAACATCGATGTCAGCATCGCCGCCATTGAAGCTGTCCTTGAGCATTTCGATCTCAACTTCCTTTGCGTGAACGCTCTCCAGCAGACGGGCTGCCTGAGCGAACATGGGCACGAACAGGCCCTCGGGAGCGTCCTTTGCCTGCTCATAGTACTGCTGGCCGATCTCGGTGTAGAGGCGCTTGAGCTCCTCGTTGTGGCCGTTGATTTCCAGATTCAGCTTAGCAATGCGGGCATAGCCCTTTGCGCGGGTAGTGCCCTGCTCATAAATATCACGGACGGCGCCGCTTTCAGCAGCTTCCTTGACATTGTCGGCCACGTCCTTGACCTTGCCCACAACCTTATTGACTGCGCCGGAGATAATGTCTTTGTAGTTTGCCATTTTAAATTCCTCCTAAAAATATTATATTTCTTCGTCTGTTTCTGCCTGAGCTTCAGCAGCTTCCCTCTGCTGCTGGGCGTAGGTTTTGCCGTGTTCTCTGCGGCTTTGAACGATCATTACTGTCAGGGATATGATCACAAGTGCCAGGGACAGCACCTGAGATGCGCGTATGTTAGTGCTGCCGATGTACAGACTGTCGGTGCGCAGACCCTCTATCCAGAAACGGCCTGTGCCGTAGCATAAAAAGTATATCAGCAGGTTCTGTCCGTCATACTTTCTCAGACCTTTCTTGTTGAAGATCCATATGAAAATCAGGATGCCCAGATTCCAGAGGCTCTCGTACAAAAAGGTGGGGTGCACATAGATGGTGCTGCCATCGGGAGCGGTGAGACCCATGCGGCAGAAAACCGTGGTCTCCGCGCCGAAGGCCTCGCGATTCATGAAGTTGCCCCAGCGGCCCATGATCTGGCCGATGAGCAGACCGTAGACTATGAGATCCAGGAAGGCTGCAAGGGGGATCTTCTTATGCCTGCAGAGAAAATATGCGGCCAGAATACCGAAGATGATGCCGCCGTAGATGGCAAGGCCGCCCTCGCGGATGTTCAGAAGCTGGGAGGGGTTCGCCAGATAATAATCCAGTCTGAAAACCACATAGTAAAGTCTGGCGCCCAGAATGGAAGAGGGGATGAGCCAGAGCAGGTAGTCGTAAACATCGTCGGTCTTTATACCGTATTCCGGGGCCTTCCTGGCGCAGCACAGCGCGCCCAGCAGAAAGCCCATGCCGATTATAAGACCGTAAAAATAAATATCCAGTCCGAAAAGGCTGAAATACGCGGGGGGATTTATGCTGAAATCACCGAACATGGGGAAGCTGATAACAGAATCCCGCTGGATAGTCTGAAATAAAAACATCATTTTTTACGCCCTCCCTGAATGCATGACGGAAAGGGCAAGCCGCTCCGGCTGCAGGTATTCTTTGACAAAAGCTTCACATTCCCACTTTTCCACAGAGTTTAAAACATCAATGGCCTCCATGGGCCGGTTGTTTTCAAAGAAGCCTGACACAAGGGAGACGCAGACGCTGTCAAAATCCTCAAGCGCTCTCAGCCTTGCGCCCAAGGATGCTCTTTTGGCTCTCATAAAGCTGCCCTCATCAAAGCCCTCTTTGCAGACCCTTTCGACCTCTTTGTTAAACTCCTCCAGAACCTTCCCGGGATCCGCGCTCTCACCGCCGATGATGACGGTGCCGGTACCCACAGAGAAGTCGGCCTCGTAGTCAAAGTCCCGGTTCAGGGTGCCCTCACTGTAGAGTCTGGTGTAGAAGGGTGAGGAGCCGCCGCTGAGAAGTCTCATAGCAAGCTGGGCAACTATCTGCTGGCGCATGAGCTTCTGCCCATCGCTCTCGGCTTTTACCTTTGCGCCGATAAGAAACTGGGGGGCGGACACCTCCATTACGGCTTCCTTATACCGCTCTATGGGCAGCAGGCTCTCCTCCTTGCCGAAGTCTGCTCTGGGTACGGGGCAGAGCTCCTTTGCAAGCTCCTCCCCGGCTATCTCAACAATGCGCTCCGGCTCCACATCGCCCTCCACGCAAAGGCACATATTGCTGGGGGCGTAGAAAACCTTGTGGCAGTCATAAAGGGTCTGAGCGGAGATGCGGCTGATGCTCTCCACGGTGCCGGCAACTCTGTCCTTCATGGGGTGGTGCTCATAGAGCTGATTTAACAGGTTGTAATAGAGGACCATGCCCGGGTTATCCTCGCCCATGCGGATCTCCTGCGCGATGATGCCCTGCTCCTTGCTTACCGTTTCATCGGTGAAATAGGGGGTGGACACAAAACGCAGCAGCAGCCGCAGGTTTTCTTCAAAGTTCTCGGTGCACTGGAAATAATAGCAGGTCATGGCCGAGGAGGTGAAAGCATTGGGGTCGGCTCCGTTGGCGGAGAGGCGGTTTAATGCATTGTCGCCATCTGGCATATCAAACATCTTGTGCTCCAGAAAGTGGGCGATGCCGGCGGGGGTATCCTGCATCTGACCTTCAAGGCTGAAGCGGCGGTGGGCTCCGCCGTAATTTGTGCCGAAAACGGCATAGTTGGTGGCAAAGCCCTTTTTGGGTACAACGGCGATCCTCAGGCCGTTGGGCAGAGTGGCCTCGCAGACCGTTTCGCCTATATTGGTATAATTTTTAATCTGCATCTTCTTCACACTCCCCGCAGCTCGTGAGGAAATAAATAAGGTCAAGCTCAATGCTGTTTGCAATGGCTTTAATATCGTCAAGGCTCACTTCTTCCACAAGCTCTGCCAGCTCCTCGGGGGCGCAGTCCAGTCCGTCAATGGCGTTGGACAGATAAAAGCCCTCCAGATCGCCCTGGGCATCCAGCATGGAGCGCAGGTCGGAGGCGATGCCCGCCTTGGCGGAGTTCAGCTCATCGTCAGTCACATTGCCCTTGCGGACTTCATCCAGCTGGGCAAGAATTTCATTTTTGGCTTCCTCGTATTTTTCAAACTCAATGCCGGAGCTTACGAACATAAGGCCCTTGTGGGTGTCAAGCAGGGAGCCTGCATAGTAGCAAAGGGACAGTCTTTCCCGCACATTCATAAAAAGCTTTGAGGTGGCGCCGCTGCCATAGACAGCATTGAAAACATAGAGGGCCGCCAGGTCCGGCTCCTCCATGCACTCGCCAAGGCGAAAGCCCATGACAAGCTTGCCCTGACTTACATTCAGCTCCTCTTCAACATAGCGGGGCTCAGCCTCCACGGCGTTCATACGCACATCGGTGCCGATCTCATAGTCGATCTCCCCTCTGGGGAAGCCTGTGAGGGCGTCTTTCAGAATGCTCCTGACCTTTTTGAACTCTGCCTTGCCGCAGTAGAAGATCTCCACCGGGCAGCTTCGCAGCAGCTCATGGTAATGCCGGGTCAGCTCTTTGTAGTTGATGCCCTCACAGTCACTTTCAGAGCCGTAGCGGCTGACGGCAAAGTCCTCAAAGCAGCACATCTCCTCAATGCAGCGGAAAAGGGCATAGCCCCGCTTCTCGTTGATGCGGCTGCGGATAAGCTCAAGGAGCTTTTCCCGCTCACTGTCCACATAGTCCTTCATAAGCAGGCCGCCCCGGGTGGCGGGAGACAGCAGCATCTGGCCCATGAGCTGGGCGGCACCGGAGAGAGTGCTCTCGCCCTTGGGCAGATAGTCCTCCTCCGGGATGCTGGCGTAAAAGCCGATGCACTGGATCTCACCAATGCGCCTTACCACCGGTTCGATGGCGGAGCCATAGAGCTCGTCAAGGCGGCGGGATATGGCTTCCATATCGGGGCAGCTCGTAGTGCCGCGGCGGAGCACAAAGGGAATGAGGGCATTCATGGAGGCGGTCTCCCTTGTCAGCTGAGTCAAAAGATTCACGCTCAGGCAGGCGGTTTTGAATTTATCGCTGCGCAGATGGGTCAGCCACAGACCGGGCATTATCTCTGCTCTTTTCATTTCCATAGGGCTTACCTCCGCAAACAGATTCTTAACAGACACATTATACCATAGAAAATCCTGCTTGAATATAGCTAATTCATGAATTTAATGGTTGGAAATGTCAATTATATGCTCCTTGTTTTTCTGATCCTTCCAGCGCACACGACATTTTTCCATACCCTCCGGCAGCCGGGGCTGATTTTCCAGTCTGCCGTTTTCAAGCTTCATGCCAAGCATACTCTCCGTCACCGCTCTGAAATACCAGCCGGCGGAGCCTGTATACCATGTCCAGCCGGCCTCGCCCCGGTGGCCCATGGCGGAGTAAACATCGGCGGCGAGAACAAAAGGCTCCGCGCCGTATACATCCGCCTCGTGGTTTTCCGGCAGCAGCATATGCAGTATCTCAAAGCCCTCATCCCTCATGCCGGTCTCAAAGCAGGCCATGGCCAGCCAGATGGCGCCGTGGGTATACTGGCCGCCGTTTTCCCTGAAGCCCTCGCCATAGCTGCTGATATAGCCAAGGTAGGGGTCGCGGTCTGAGAAGGGCGGGTCAAAGAGCCTGACGATTCCCCCATCCCTGTCCACCAGCTTTTCCACGCAAAGCTTCAGGGCCTTTTTCACCTTCTGCCTGTCGGCATAGGGGCAAAAAGCGGCAAAGGACTGGGGCAGGGAGTCAATGCGCCGCTCACCGCCAAGGGGACTGCCGTCAGACAGATAGCCCCGACGGTAGAAACGGCCGTTCCAGCTCTTGTCTGCCGCCTCGGCTGTTATTTTCGCGATGTTGCGGCAGGACTCGGACTTGGGTTTACATAATTTTTCAAGCAGAGCAGCAAGCTTATCTGCACAGATGGACAGGAACCAGCCCAGCCATACGCTCTCACCATCCACCGCGTCCAGACCATCGTTCCAGTCTCCGCTGCCCATGAATGGCAGGCCGTGGGGGCCAAAGCCCCGGTCGAGACAGCAGTCAAGGGCGGCCTGGGCGTGCTCCAATACGCTGCCGCTTTTGCCGGATTTGGGAATCTCATAGCGCTCCCGCTCCCGGTCTGCGAGCACAGGCGAGTTTACATAATCAACATCGATAGAGCAGATGGACATATCCCCGGTAGCCTCGGTGTATTCGCAGAGAGCCCACACCAGCCAGAGCAGATCATCCGAGCATCGGCTGCGTATGCCCTTGTCGCCATTGGGGTGCCGGTGCCACCAGTGCATCACATCACCCTGCTCATACTGATGGCGGCAGCAGTCGATTATCTGCTCTTTGGCAAAGGCGGGCTCAATGAGGAGCATATTAACAGCATCCTGCAGCTGATCCCGGAAGCCTGTGGCGCCGCCGGACTGGTACAGGCTGCCGCGGCCCCAAAGCCTGCAGGCGATCGTCTGATAGGCCGCCCAGTGGTTCATATAGTGGTCGAGACTTTCCATGCCGCTGGAGACTTCTACTTTTTCCAGAAGCTGCTGCCAGTGGGCCGTGCATTCCTCCAATGCGGCCATGGCGGCATCGGCGGCGCTGAGCTCCCGCAGCTTTTCCACCGGGGCGCAGCCGCAGACGAGAACGGTGGTTTTTTCCAGAAGCGTGCTCATCTCCATGGCGGCAGGCAGGAAGTCTGCCTTGATGGCGGCAAAGCCGCTGCACAGGGCATGAAATTCAAGATCTTCAAAATAGCTGTCCGAGCTGCGGCAGGAGAAAAGGCCTTTTTCAGCGACACAGCTTATGCCTGCCGGGCTGCCCATTGAAGGCTCCATGCACCAGCGCAGATTCAGGCCCTCGCCGCCTTTGATGATGATAATTCTGGCCTCTGTTCCCAGGGGGATGAAAACGGTGGTTTTTATGCATCGGCTGCCGATTTTCTTCTCCCAGCGGGCTGAACCGGGGGAATAGCTGACCCTGCACTCATAGCCGTCATTGGCGGCAAAGAGGCTGATGCTTTTCCCCTGGCTTTGCAGGTAGAGGCACTCATTGGACTCTACGCTGCCTATATGCTCCGGCGGTGAGACTATGGGCATTTCCCTTGCGTTATCCTGCCACATACAGGCCATGCCGCAATCTCTGACAATGGCACCGAAGGAGCCGTTGGACAGAATGTGCTGCCATGAGCGGGAGGGCAGAGAAAGGTTTACATAATAATTAAAGCTGCTGTTTTCCCAGTGGTGCTCAGGCACTGCAGCTCTCCGCCGGGGAGCGCTGAGAGCGGGCAGGCTCAGTGGCTTGGCCTCCTGTTTTTTATGGCCCACAGCAAAGCAGGAGCGGCTGAGGATCTGGGCCTGAGCAGACATGGGCAGAAAGTGTATGCTCTCGCCTATGAGCTCCTCAAGTCCCGCTTTGGCAAGGGCAGAGCGCAAAAGCTGGTGGGCAGGCTGGCGGTATTCACCCTGCTGGGGGCTGAGATACACAAGGTCAGCATCTATCCCGCAGCTTTTCAGAAGGCAAAACTCTTTCAAAAGGCTGAGGGCTTCGGCGGCGTTCACCGGGCAGGAGATAATGGGCCGGTCGCCGGAGATGCCGTACTGCCACAGCTCTTTTTTGCCTGCGGCTCCTTTCAGCTTAGGCTCAAGTATATCCGGCAGCAATGCCATGGCGGCGCCGGTTTCGGCGGCGGACATCTCTAGTCTTGATGCGGCGGCGGAGACCATGCAGCCTGCGTCGCAGCCATTGAGGATGCGCCTTGCGCCCTCAACGGCCTCTTCTTCGGATGTGGCGATGCACAGGGCATAGCGCAGCTCCTTGCGGCTGCCCTTTTCAAGCTTTATGCGCAGGCGCAGTTCAAGCTCATCATGGAGCCAGCCCAGAGTGCCGGTATCCATGGGCTTGTCAAAGCCGCAGCAAAGCCACAGCTCCGGCATATCGCCCCGGCGCAGCCTGCGCAGCAGCACAAAATTATCCTGCCTTTTGGCCTGCAGACCCAGCTTCCAGAAAGCAGGGTGGTTTACATAATCATGGAGCCTTGCCAGAATGGGCCGGAAGCTGAGCACGATGCCCGCATAGCAGTCCTCGCTTGAGCTGAGGGAGAGTGTGCGCCACTCGCCAAATTCACCGGCGGCCACCTGGCAAAAGCTCTGGCAGCTTACGGTGCCGACGCTGCTTTTTATCCTGATGCTGTCCTCGCTCAGCTCCCGGAGCGTGGGGTGGGGGTCGGGGAATATAGAGTGGTATTTATTATCGATGAACATCCGCAGGCTGAGACTGCGGTAAACGCAGAGCTTATTGAGACTTGCGGAAAACTGCCCATGGCTGCTGCCGGTGAGCTGATAGACACCGTTTGACAGCAGGCACATGGCCTGCCCGTTATCCTGAGAGCGCAGCCTCCAGGGACTGCCGCTGCTTCTTGGGGGGCGCTGGGGACCGGGGTCGGAATCCCGGCGGAGAACACTCATGTCCGTGGGCAGCTGCTCCTGCAGCAGCAGGCTGTGGGCCGCCATGGAGGGCTCGGCCATAAAGCGGCGGCAGATAGAATTATCGCAGAGGGCGTTGGCACCTGCAAGCAGGCTCATGCCCACATGGTGGGCCATGTAGCAGCTGACCTTTTCGCCGGAGTTTTTCCGGCAGCGCTTTGGGGTAAAGTCCAGAGCCTCGATGAAGCCGAAGCGGCCCTTTGCCCCCATAAGCTCCAGCCGGTGCAGGTTCTTCACAGCGCTTTGGGGACTGACGGCCAGGGCAAGGTAGCTGCTGTACGGGGAGATGACCATGTCCTCGTCCTGCCCCCGTTTCAAAGCCAGAGCCGGTGCGCCATGGGCCTTGTAGCGGTAGCTGAGGGAGCTGTCCAGAGAGTAAAAGGCACTCTCGGATATGCCCCAGGGCTTGCCTGCAAAGGCCCGCTTTTTCTGGGCATAGAGACAAAATCTGCCGCTCTCCCAGAGAAGGCTGCCCCGGTAAAAGGGCAGGAACAGCTCCGGCATGAGATATTCAAACATGGTGCCGGTCCAGCTGGCCAGACCCCGGTAGCCATCCTGCTGGAGCTGGGCGCGGCTCAGTCTGCGCCAGTGCTTTACAGGCACATCGCCCTTGGCGATGGCGATGTAGCTTGTGAGCATGGCTTCGCTGGCCATCAGGTCGTACCAGCCGCCGGCGCCCCGCTTTTCGCGGCTGTCATAGCAGATATAAAAGAGCTTGCGGCTGCGGTCAAAAAGGGGCGCAAAATCCATGGGCTCCAGGAGCTTTTCGATGCGCTCAGCCAGCTCCCTTTCGCCCCATTCACAAAGGGCGTTTTTTGAAACGATGAGGGCGGCATACATATTTCCGCTGTCCACTGTGGACACAAAGGCGGGCTCAAGGGGCTGCAGCGTCCGGGTATCGTACCAGTTATAAAAGTGGCCGATGCACCTTGGCAGCTTTTCCAGAGTGCCGCAGAGCCTTTCCATATAGCTTATGGCATCGCCTTTTTCACAAAGACCCATGTCGCAGGCGGCCACGGCCGAGGCCATGGCAAAGCCCATGTTGGTGGGTGAGCTTCTGTGAGCCACGCCCACGGCGGGCTGCTCCTGGTAATTGTCCGGGGGCAGGCAGTTATCTTCTTTCGATGAAAACTTTGTAAGATACTGCCAGCTGCCCCGCAGGCTCTCTTTCAGATACTCCCGGTGGGCCTTTGAGAGCTCAAGGGGCTTTTTTGCAGGCAGGGAGAGGGCTGTGGCGGCGGCAGAGGACAGAAGCCACATAAGCCCCGCTGCCCTGCCCATGATGCCCGGGGCGCTCAGCAGCAGGATAAAGCCCAGTATTTCCGCCGGCAGCATGGAGCGGATATGATCCGCAAAGCCGCCGCTTTTTAACTGGGCGGCAGTCTGCCACTGGAGAAGCTTTTTGTGTGTGACCCACATACGCCACAGGGCGGTGCAGGCGGCGTTTAGATTTATCCATGCCTCATAGGGCAGCAGCCACAGGCGCATAAAGGTCTGTACGATGGCGCCACCGGCTCCGGTGAGCACTCTTGTGTAGCGGCGCAGGGGGAGCTTGTTTCGGGGCCGCTGTCTTACGCTCTCCTCCGCGAAGCACAAAAGCAGCCTGCTCAAAAGGGCCAGCAGCGCTGCCCACGCAGCGGCGGCAATGGCTTTTTCCGGGAAGTAAAAGCCCATCAGCAGAGCCAGAAGCGTGGCCGGGGCTATGAGAGAGCGGCGCAGTGAGTCAAAAAGCCGCCAGCGTTCAATGGGCCTCAGCTCCTTTTTGAATATCCACGGGGCGTTCTGCCAGTCACCCCTGACCCAGCGGTGCTGTCTTTTATAGTAGTCCAGGGGCTTTTCCGGGAAAGCGTCGCAAAATTCAAGATCTCCCATATAGCCGCCGGAGAGGCAGGCACCCTCCAGGGCATCGTGGGAGAGGATGCGGCCCTCAGGGAAGCGGTCTGCCGCACATTCAAGAAATGCCCTCACATCGATGATGCCCTTGCCTGCAAAGCCGCCGGAAGCAAAGGCATCCATGTACAGCTCGCCGCAGAGGCTGCCGTAGGGGTCTGAGCCGCCGTTTCCGGAGAAGATGATGGAAAAGTCGGTGGCGTGGGCGCTGGACAGGGAGTTGGATATGCGGGGGTGGAGGATGCCGTGGCCGGCAGTGACGATGCCGTTTTCTGTCACGGGGCGGTTCAGGGGGTGGAGCATGGCCCCGATGAGCTCCGGCAGGGAGCCGGGGTAAACTTCCGTGTCAGCGTCAAGGCTGATGATGTAGTTTGTGCCGTGGAGACGGTCAGCATCGCCCTGAACATTCAGCTGAGAACGCCGGGAGCTTAAAAGCCTTGCAAGCTCGGTGATGGCGCCCCGCTTTCGCTCATGGCCGCTGAAGGCTTCACCGTCAAAGCTGCGCTCCCTGGTGAAAAGATAGAAGCCGCCGCCGTATTTTCGGTTCAGGGCCCTGACGGCGCTTTGGGCGGCAGAGATTATCCGCCTGTCATCGGAAAGGCTTTGGGTGCTGGCGGATTTCAGATCGGCAAGCAAACCGAAGCTGAGATTGGGGTCCCTGGGGCAGCTGAGATAAAAACGCTCCAGCTTGCCTGCAAGCCCTGCGGCACTCTCCTCGTCGGTGAGCAGCGCGCTGATAACACAGATGCTCTTGCCCTCGGGAGGGATACCGTGGGCAGTGTCCATCCGGGGCATGGGCTTGGGGGAGACAATATGCAGCAGTACAAAGTCCATAAAATTCTTAACCGTCTCCGACACCGGCAGCAAAAGCAGCAGAGCGGGGCCGGGGCTGTCAAAGTACAGGGCGATGTAGAGAGAAATTATCAGCGTCAAAGCCAGATTTGCCCCGATGTAGCAGAGAGCGGGGCGCTCACTTTTCTTTTCAAACAGCAGAAAGCCCACATGGATGTCCCGCTGCTTTGCCTGCTTTATGATTTCGCCGGCCGCCTGGTGCTCCTCCATGCGCCATGCCCCGGAGAGGCGGCGCAGCTTTTGCAGATACAGGCTTTTGGTGCCGCTGTCCATCAGGGAAAACTCACCCGTGGGGTCGGCGGCAAGGATGGCGCCGCTGATGTCCGCGCCGGAGATCAGCCTTTCCGCGTCCATGACAGACAGAAGCCGCAGCGTGCCGAAAAGGGAAGCGAAGTCTTCCTCCAGAGTGAGCGGGTCTGCCGCTCTGCACAGCTTACGGGAGGAGCAGGCCAGAGCCTCCAGCGCGGCAGCTTTTAAAGCAGCGGTAAACAGCTCCAGCTCCGAGCGGCGCAGGACGGTGACAGTCTGAAAGCCGTCAAGGAAGATGCGGCAGCGCTCCTCGGTGATCCTGCCGTGGGAGGCACTGAGAAGTGAGCGGGCAAGGCAGAAAATCAAGGCGCCGTCCTTGCAGTGCCGCAGCTCCTTTTCCTGTCTGAAAGCGCTGACAGCGGCAAGGTACTCCCGCTTTGCCATGTAGAGATTGTCCAGAAGCCACCGGCAGGCGGCGGGCAGATTCGTGCCCTCACTGCGCTTTTCAACGGCGGCGTGGCTGCGCTTGATATCCTTTATGGCCTGCTGCAGACCTTTCACCGTGTGGGCGGCTGAGCCGCTGCCCTCCGGCGGCATAAGCCTTGCGGAGGACGCCGCATAGTCAAAAAGAGCCTTTTCCTCTATATAAATTCCGCTTTTAAAATTCTCCATGGGAAACTCCTATCCATGTTCTTACAGAGAATATTTCCCATAAAAGAAAAAACTATGCATTTCCACCCTGTAAACAGGTTTTTTAAAACATCAGAAAAGACTTACGCAAGGGCGCAGCGGGGGTGCGCGAGGGGGCAAGACCCGCCTCGCGGTTGAAATATACATTTTCTCTTGTCGGACAGAAATTTTTTCTGCCTGACAAGAGAAAATACTTGACAGCAGGAAAAATTGTGATATACTCCGTTAAGGTGAAATGCTTGACAGGAGGTGCGGACTGTGGAAGACGGCAGATTGATGCAGAGCATGCTGCTGGATTTTTACGGTCAGCTGCTGACAGAAAAGCAGAGAGAGTGCTATGACCTGCACTACAACGAGGATCTCTCCCTTTCCGAGATAGCAGAGCACAGCGGCATTTCCCGGCAGGCCGTGTGGGATAATATCCACAGAGCCGAGGCCGCTTTGAAGCAGACTGAGGAAAAAACCGGCCTTGTAAAGCGTTTTTTTGAGACCGGTCAGGCTGTGGACAGCTTGAAAGCCAAGCTGGAGAGACTGATTATACTGTCTGAGGGCGAGGCAAGGAGCCTTGCTCAGGACATTTTGAATGATATTAGTTCTTTAAGGATTTAAGATATGGCATTTGAAAGCTTATCCGAAAAACTGAATGCCGCGTTTAAGAAACTCCGCGGCAAGGGCAGACTGACCGAGGCCGACATTAAAGAGGCAATGCGCGAGGTGCGCATGGCTCTGCTGGAAGCGGATGTCAGCTACAAGGTGGTCAAGGACTTTACCAAGACCGTCACCGAGAGAGCCAGCGGCGCGGAAGTGCTGGAGGCTCTGTCTCCCGCCCAGATGGTCATCAAGATCGTCCACGAAGAGCTCTGTCAGCTCATGGGCAAGGAGAACAAGAAGATCAACATCTCCTCCAAGCTCCCCAGCGTGGTAATGCTGGTGGGTCTGCAGGGTGCG
>CAZYTE010000010.1:0-20068 GCA_964649425.1 uncultured Oscillospiraceae bacterium | reverse complement strand
GGCCGCCGTAGATCTCGCTGCCGGCGAAGATGAAGCCGCGGTTTTTGCACAGGGCAACGATTTTCTCCATAGTTTTTTCGGTGTTTTTCATTTTTGTCTCGTCCTTTCCTGCGGCTGGCGGCCGCAGAGATATTAATAGTGTCCTATGAATTGTTAGTATACCATAGCAGTGTAATTCCCGCAAGCATACTTATATAACAAGATTGGGATATATTAAAAAAATATTTCTTAAAATAGCTAAAACTATCTTCCAAACATGGAAATAAAGTGTATAATAGGGTTACATAATACCTTACAGAAGAAATAAACATAGAGAGGCACGAGTAAAGTGTGGGACAAGATAAAGAAGGCTCTGTTGAGTAAGACGGGCAAAATAGCACTGTTGATACTCAGCTGTTATGCATTGATCCTTTTTGCGGGGGTACTGCTTGTTGACGGACGATATGTCCGTTTTTACATGACCGACCAACAGGAGATAAGCATTGAATACGGCACTGAATATACCGATCCCGGCATTTATGCCGTCAGCAACGGCAGGCTTTTCGGCGAGAGCAAAGACAGGCTTGATGTAAAAACCGTGGGCGAGGTGGACAGTCATAAGCTGGGCAGCTATGAGCTGCGATATATCTGCCGCATGTTTTTCAGAGACTATGAAACTTACCGTATAGTAAATGTTGTGGATACCACCGCGCCGGAGATCGAGCTTCTCCATCAGGAGGGCTATGAGGCCAACTGGTTCACCGGCTATCAGGAGGAGGGCTTTAAGGCAACTGACCTGTGCGACGGCGATGTGACGGACATGGTCACAACCGAAATGGTGGACGACAAGGTCATATATACCGTTTCCGATGCCTCCGGCAACACCGCTACCGCAGAGCGCCTTATCAAGTACAGCATCACAGAGCCCGAGATCATCCTTGACGGCGGCGAGCATTACGAGATCAACGCCAGGATGTATTTTGAGGATCCGGGTTACCGGGCGGTGGATGCTCTGGGAAATGATTTAACGGAGCATATCAGCGTGGAGGGTGAAGTTGTTCCCTATACTCCCGGTGACTATACTATTACCTATACCATAAGCAATGAGCTTGGCCAGTCGGTCATTGCCACCAGAACCGTTTCCGTACATCAGGCCAGAAATCCCGACGCTGCGGAACCCGGGCAGAAGACTATTTATCTCACCTTTGATGACGGCCCGGGGCCCTATACCGGGGCACTGCTGGATGTGCTCAGTGCCTATAATGTAAAGGCGACCTTCTTTGTGACCTGCCTCAACGATAAGTATGAAAACTATATTGGCAGGGCCTATAATGAGGGCCATGCCATAGGTGTCCACTCGGCAAGCCATAACTACAGGGAGATATATTCCAGTGAAGACGCATTCTTCACAGATTTCAACGCGGTTCAGGATATGATCTACCGTCAGACCGGTGAATACACGGATATTTTCCGCTTCCCCGGCGGCAGCTCCAACACTGTCAGTTCCTTTAATCCCGGCATAATGAGCAGGCTTGCGGAGGGAATGAACAGTATGGGCTACCAGTATTTTGACTGGAATGTGTCCAGCGGCGACGCGGGTGAGACCACAGATACGGCCCAGGTGGTTGAAAACATCATAAACGGATGTACCGGAATGAAGTATCCGGTGGTTTTGCAGCATGATATAAAGGATTACAGCGTGTATGCCGTGGAGCAGGTCATAATCTGGGGCCTCAACAACGGATATGTGTTCAGAGCCCTTGAACCTTCGAGCCCCACAGCCCATCACGGCATTGCAAATTAGTTGACTTTTCTGTCTGGGAAATATACAATTTACTTGCGCCGCATCTCAAAAGAGAGCGACAGCAGGAGGTAGCTAAATATGAAAAACGGCAGTTTCAGTGACAAGCTGAGCCGTATGACGGGCTTGTCCATTTTTACTGCAATAATCGCAGTGTTGACAGTTCTCTGCACATTTGTGCGATTCGGCCCATTTTCGATCACGCTGGCATTAGCTCCCATTATTATCGGCGGGGCAATGTACGGTATGAAAGCGGGGGCCTGTCTGGGCGGTGTTTTCGGCTTCGTTGTGCTGCTCACCGGCATTTTCGGCTGGGACGGCGGCACAGTGATGCTGCTTATGGGGCAGAATGCCCTTGGATGCATAGCTATATGCGTAGGCAAAGGTGTGGCTGCAGGCTGGGCAGCGGCGGCAGTGTACAGACTTTTTGGGGAAAAGCATCCCAAATTGGCTGCCGTATTGGCTGCGGTGGTGTGCCCGCTTGTCAACACGGGACTTTTCATTCTGGGCATGTTGGTGTTCTACATGTCCACCCTTGAGGCCTGGGCAGGCGGAATGAATGTGCTGTATTTTGCAATTATCGGACTTACGGGAATAAACTTCCTTGTTGAGCTGGCAGTAAATCTGGTTTTATCCTCTGCCATCACCAGTATTATCCGTTACGGAAGGGGGCGCAGACCTGTATGATACTTGCCGTTGATGTGGGCAATACCAATATAGTCATGGGCTGCATTGAAGACGGAAAGGTTTTGAACATTTTCCGCTTTCAGACAGAACCCGGCCGTACAGAAATGGAATACGCCATAAAGATCAAGCAGATACTTGAGCTTTATGAAATTGACGAAAAAGGCTTTGAGGGCGCGATAATTTCCTCGGTTGTGCCGCCGGTAACAGGGGCGCTGACCGGAGCGGTAAAGCTGCTGACCGGCTGTGACTGCCTTGTGGTGGGCCCCGGCATTAAAACCGGAATGAATGTACGCATCGATGACCCCGGAACTCTGGCAGGGGACCTGCTGGTGGGCAGCGTGGCCGCAACGGAGTATTACGGTGCTCCGGCCATAGTTCTGGATATGGGCACTGCCACTACCATGGTGGTGGTTGACAAAAACAGGGCCTTTGTGGGCGGTGCCATAATGGCGGGCATCAAGCTGTCTCTGAATGCTCTTGCATCGGGAACCAGCCTGCTGCCGGACATTTCCGTCACTGCGCCGAAAAAGTGTGTTGCTACCAACACCATTGACTGTATGCGCTCCGGCGCGGTTTTCGGCACTGCTGCAATGGTGGACGGTATGATAGAGCGCATGGAGCAGGAGCTGGGATATGAGTGCAAGGTGGTGGCCACCGGCGGCTTGGCCGGAACGGTCACAAGCTATTGCAGACACGAGATAATCTGCGATGATGACCTGCTCTTAAAGGGCCTTTGGGTCATATATCAAAAGAATAAGAAATAAAAGATGGCTTCCTTTTACAAGGAAGCCATTTTCAAATTTACTTATTGAGCTGGGGAGGGATCCTGCTTTCGCAGGGGACGCCGGTCTGACACTTGGCGCAGATAAATGTGCCGTGTTTTTCCACAACATGCATCAGCGCACCGGCGCACTTGGTGTGGGTCTTGCTTGCGGTCATGCAGATGGCCTCACCGGGGCAGCGGCGCATGCAGGCTCCGCAGTGGGTGCAGTAGTCATAAAGTCCGGTATAGGGCCGTTCATCAACATCAAGCTCGGCATCGGTGATGAAGCTTGCCAGTCTGCCGCAGGCACCCTTCTCAGTGATGATGTGGGCGGCGGCGCCGAAGGTGCCCAGACCGCAGATGTATGCGGTGTGTCTTTCAGACCAGTTGCTGGTGAAGCACTTTGCGCCCTCCTCCTTGGGGGTGAGGTAGTGCTCAAAACGCTTATCCTCCATGGGGATGAGAGCCTTGAAGCCCTGGGAGCGGACAAAATCCACAACTTTGTCAGCCCAGGAATTGATGCACTTCTGACCCTGAACACGACCGTGGACCATGTGGGGAGGGGGATTGCCGTTCCATGCGGGGCGGTTGCCCTTTTTTACATCCTCGGAATAGGGAAGGAAGAAGCTGACAACGCATTTGGCATCGCTCATCCAGTCCTTTGCGCTGAGATAGTGGGGGCCGACAACGCCCTCCTCCTTCAGCTTCTCAAAGAGCTCATCGTCTGCCCTTGCAACGCCGATGATGGGTTCGTCAAAGAGCTTGATGCCCACAACTTCGGGGGCGAGGGCATCAGCCTCGGATACATGGTTGAGAGCTTCCTCGCGCAGGAATTCTCTTGCCTTTTCCAGTAAAACATTTTTGTCCAGTTTCATTTGTCTCACCTTTCTTTTATATGTAGCTTGACTGCAAGCGAAAAATCAAAGTATAATGGCAGAAAAGAATTACACGGGGAGGAAGGTCTGATGGTAATCAAAACACTGCCGGTTGGCTATCTGAAAGCAAACTGCCATGTTCTGGCAGACGAGAAAAGCAAGGAATGCATCGTGGTTGACCCCGGCGGCAACCCTGAGATAATCATGGCGTATCTGGAGGAGAACGGCTTCAAGTGCAAGGCCATTATGCTGACCCACGCCCATGACGACCACACCAGGGGGGTGGACGGTCTTATGGAATTGACCGGCTGCCTCTGCTATATGCACAAGGGCGATGTGGGACTGCAGATGCGCCGCAGGATAAAGGGCGGATATGAGATGTACAACTGCTTCCCCGAGCCTGAAAACATTCAGTTCTATGCTGACGGTGACGAATTCAAGGTGGGAGAGCTGACGGTGAGAATCATCGAAACTCCCGGCCACACCATGGGCGGTGTTACCATCGCCTGCAACAATGTTCTCTTCACGGGAGACACTCTCTTTAAAATGTCCACCGGCAGAGCCGACCTGGGCGGCGACTTCGATACTGAGCTGCGCTCTTTAAAGAAGCTTGCTGAGCTTCCCGGAGACTATAATGTATATCCCGGTCATGGAGATAATACCACACTTTCCTTTGAAAGGGAATACAATCCTTATATGAAACAGGGAATGGAAAAAGAATAAAATTAAAAGCGGATGCAGAGCATCCGCTTGAGACGGTCAAAAAACCGGGGAACTGTCTGCCGGAAATGGCAGAGCGGGGAGGCGCGAGTGGGTTAAGACCCGCCTCGCGTTCCAATAAACTCCAGCAATAAGCCTGATATATCAGGCGTTTGCCGAGCGAAGTGAGATTTTTCGCAATATCTCGCTTTTGCGAAAAATGTGGAGATTGAAGCGGCCAAAAAAGTCTTATCAGACTTTTTTGACAAGCTGAAGCGGATGCAGAGCATCCGCTTTTTTATCTGATATCCTTATAGCGCCGGCTGATCTCCTCAATATCCACTCCTGCCCTGTACAGGCAGCGCAGATAAAACATCTGCCACATGGTCAGCAAGGGGTACTGGCCGGTGTAGCGCCTGCCGGAGGTGGTGATGGTAGAGGGCATTACATGAAGTGGAATGCTCTGCTTTCTCATCCTCAGGGACAGCTCATAATCCTCCATTATGGGCAGGTCAGGGAAGCCGCCGCAGCTTTCAAAAAGCTCTTTTGTCATGAATATACCCTGATCCCCGAAAGCGATATGCATACGCTTTGCTCTCAGGTTGGAATTGAAGGTGTTGCACTTCATGAAAGGGCCGTCATAATCAAAGGCAATGTGGAAGCAGCCAAAGCGCGCACCATCGGAAACGGCAGACAATATCTCCTCAGGGCCCGTTGCAGGCAGGATGCTGTCACAATGGGAAAACCAGAGCACATCGCCATTGGCTTTTGAGGCAGCAAAGTTCATCTGCTTTGCCCTGCCCTTGGGACAGTTTACGATCGTATAGCAGGCCGGAATGTGACTGAGCGTGTCATCCGTACTGCCGCCGTCGGCAAAGATCACATCCACAGAGCCACTGAGAACGCTGAGATTCTCAATGCACTGGTCAATTTTGCCGATTTCATTGTAAATCGGAATTATGAGAGAAATATTCATTAATTTATCCCGCTGAGAAAATTATTTTTTACATAGTTATTGAGAATGTTCTCAAGGAAATCTTCCTCAAGATACTGCTTGATCTTGCTGAAGGTATCATCATTAGCGATGGTTCTGCCGGGCTGGGAGTATTCCTTCATGGCCATGGAGCACCATGTTATGCCGCGAAGGCAGGTTACGGTGAAGAACAGGGGCAGTCTTTCGCCGATATCGCGGATGTCGATCCTGCCGTCAACTGCCTTGATGTACAGAGATGTAAACTCTGCAACATCCTCAGGGCGCAATATGGTGTCAGTTTTCCAAAAAGTGGTGGTGGGCACAAGGAAATGACCCAGATCCTGAGCGGGCTCGGAGAGCAGGGGCTTCTCCCAGTCGATAAGATAACTGACAGCCCCGGGGTTTATGAGGAAGTTTGCGCTGTTGAGCTCGGTGTTTACCATACAGGGCGCTGTCTGAGAAGTTGTATTCAGGGGCAGTTTGCCGATCTCTTTTATAAGCTCCTCAATAAGCCTGCAGGCGCAGGGCCTGGCATCATCCCAGCTGAGATAATGCTCCACCATCTGCAGACACTCCTCATAAATGCTGGCAGCAGGGCAAGCCGGGCGGATAAGCCTGCAGTCAGCGGGCACAGGGGTGGAATGGATATCTGCCAGAATTGCCGCTGCATCGGCCATATCGCTTTCATACCTCAGCGCTCTGCCGGGCAGCCACTCCATGACCATTGCACCATGGGGGAGAATGCTGCGGGAGTTGTCGCAGAAATAGGCTTTGGGAGTTCTTCCGCTGGGATAGAGATTCTGCAGGGCGGAGAACTCATACTCTATCTGATCGTCCAGATGGAGCTGGCTACCTGTGTTTACGCGCAGCAAAAGCCGCTTGCCGCTTTCCGGGTGGAAGAAACTGTAGTTGACATTATACTCGCCCTGACCCAAGGGCACAAGCTCTATATTGGAATTTTGGCTGATTTTTAGAGTCTCTGTAAAAACAGGGCTTTTTGTGTACTGCTCAAGGAGCTTTTTGTCCAGCATCCTATTCACCTCTGAATACATGTATATCTCGGAGAAAATTCGCCGTGTGGCTGTTGGGATCCATCAGCTTTTCAAGCTGCATCAGATCCTCCGGGGTGTCCACATCGGAGCAGGGCAGGGCCTGAGCAAAGCTCTGACCGCTGCTTTCGATTGCAGCTATGGCGGATTCATACACGCTGCCGCCGCCGTATTTCTGGTCGGAGAACAGCTCCGGACAGGCTTTTTTTATGCCCACAAGGTAGTAGCCCCCATCGTCGGTGGGGCCAAGGGTAACATCTGCTTTTCCAAGGGCCTCAAAGCCGCTGTCAAGGTGCTTTGCTCCCATCAAAGGAAGGTCGGAGCCGGTCAGCAGGCAGGCATCATAGCCCAGAGACAGTATGTGGAGCAGCGCCCCATGCATTTTTTCGCCAAGGTCCTTGCCCACTTGTGGGAGAAAATCCGCGGCGAAGGGGAAAATACCCCGCAGCAGATGAAGTTCAGCTTCATCTTCCAGACCGGTATAATAGATATAGCAGGGCACATTATAGGCTTCCAGCGTTTCGGAAATATCCCGGAGAAAGGCAGTGTGCAGCTTGGCGCAGTTATCGGGGCTCAAAAAGGGCATGAGCCTGGTTTTTGTCTTACCCGGCTTAGGTATGCGTGTAAAGCAGATAAGAGCTTTCTTCATAAACTTATCCTTTCTCTGCAGGGAAGAACACCAGCTTTTCGCTGTCAAGCCGCCAGTTTATGCGCTCACCCTCAGAGCATGGGACTGCGTTGGGGAAAGCCTTCCTGATAATCGAGCCGTCCGGCAGCTCCCAGACGGTCATGCTGTCTGAGCCGCGGAAGGATACGGTTTTGAGCTCCATGGATATACTGCCGCTTTCTCTGACCTCAAGCATGGAGGGGCGCAGCAGCAGGGAATAGTCACCATCGGAAACGGCTGCGGGGCATGAAAGGCAGGCGGAGGTGAACATACCGTTTTTAACACTGCCGTCAACATAAATATTATCGCCAAAGTAATCAGCAACGCTGCGATGACAGGGCCGGTCATAAATCTCTCTGGGACTTCCGGTCTGGAGTATTTCCCCGTCTACCATGAGAGCCATACGGTCAGACAATGACAAAGCTTCGTTCTGGTCGTGGGTGACCAGCACGGTGGTCATGTGGGTCTTATCATGGAGAGCGCGGACGAGAGAGCGCATTTCGTCTCTCAGATTTTCGTCCAGGGCGGAAAAAGGCTCGTCCAGCAATAAAAGGGAGGGCTTGGCACACAGGGCCCGTGCCAATGCAACACGCTGCTGCTGGCCGCCGGACAGGGTGCTGACACGGCGCTCATCAAAGCCGCCAAGCTGAACCATATCAAGGTACTCGGCTGCGGAGGCAAGGCGCTCGGCCTTGGAAACACCCTGCATCTTCAGGGGGAATGCCACATTTTCGGCAACGGTCATATGTGGAAAAAGGCGCATATCCTGAAAGACGATGACTGCCTTGCGTTTGTGGGGGGCAAGATCGGTTATATCCCTGCCGCCCAGACAAATCCGGCCCTCTTTTGCGGGAAGAATGCCGGCAATGGTCTTTAAAAGCGTGCTCTTGCCGCAGCCGGAGGAGCCCAGCAGGGACATGAATTCACCCTCAGCAACATCCAGAGAAAGCTGAGAAAGTATGGTCTTGCCGTTTATTTCAACGGACAGATCTTTAATATTAAGTTCCATTATGCTTCGCTCCTTTTACGGCTCAGATGCATGAGAAATTCAAGGATAAAGAATATCATCAGTGCCGAGGCCACATATACGATGGAGTAGATACTGGCGAGGGCGCGGTCACCGCTTTGGATGTAGGGTACCAGCACAAGGGCAATGGTCTTGACTTTGCCGCCGCCGATAAGCAGTGTGGTGAAATACTGACTGTAAGAGAGAATGAAGGCCATGCTCATGGAGGAAAGAATTCCCGGCATCAGCTGGGGCATACTGCCTGCAAAGAAGGCTCTCATGGGAGATGCACCAAGAACCATTGCCTGCTCCTCAAGATGGTCTCCCACGGAGGCTGTCAGATCAGTCATGATGGTCATGCAGTATGGAACCGCCGCCACAATATGCACCAGCAGCACACCTGCAATGGTGTCGGAGAGGCCCAGTCTTATCAGAACGATATGTATGCCGATGGCAAAGACCGTTCCGGGGATGAGCAGCGGCAGCAGGTTTCCGAAGTAGATGAAGCGCTTGCCTTTGATGCTGTAAAGCTCTGTTGCCCGGGCGGTCATGATGCCGATTATGGTTGAAATCACAGCTGTTGCCATGGCAAGGGAGAAGCTGCTTCCCAGAAGCTTTATTAGCTTGGAGGAGGTGAAAAACAGATCATTGATGGTGCGCATGGTTAATTTCGCGGGAATAAGCGAAGGCCATGGCCAGCGCGCTGTAAAGCTCCATATAACAATAAAGAGCATGGGGATGAAAATTACCGCGAGTGTTATTATCAGCACAGTTTTCAGAAACGGAGATTTTCTCATACTTCACCTTTTACCTTTCTGATCAGGCGGCCTGTGAGCAGACTGTACGCGGCTGCCATAATAACGGACAACAGCAGAATAACTCCGTATACCGCCATGGCATCGGGCCTGAGCTTCAGATCAGGGTTCATATAGGCTATGTAGGCGTAAACCGGCAGCGCCTTGGGTAGTGTTGCACCCAGAAGCAGCGGCAGCTCATAGCCGCCGAAGGCGAAAATGAAGATGATTATGAAGGCTTTGGAAATTGAGGGAAAGCTCAGAGGCAAAGTGACGGAGAAAAAGCTTCTCAAAGGCGAGGCACCAAGGTTTTCGGCGGCTTCGCCCAAAGTGTCGCTGACGGAAGCCATCAGTGCCAGTGTGAAATATGCAACAAAGGGTATCTCTTTCCACAGATAGGAGAGAATCACCCCGTAATATCCTTCGGTGTATAAAAGCAGGGGGAACTGGGTGCTGTCGGAAATAATACCCAGCGCAAAAAGCACACGGGCAATAATACCCGTCTGTGAAAGCAGAATATAAGTGAAAAGGGCCACCACAACATGGGGGACCAAAATGGGCAGACGAACTGCATAGAGCATGGCGCCGCTTGTGTGCTTAAGCTTCACAAGGGCGGCGCAGAGAAGAGTGCCGAATACGGCGGAAAGAACAGCCGATAAAAAAGATACACGAAGGCTCACAAGCAGGGAGTTAACAAACTCCTTGTTTGCAAAGACATTGGCATAGTGCTTCAAACTGATGTCATAGAGACCAAAGGCCGGCACATAGCCCAGGCTCTGTATCAGCACGAACACGCAGGACAGCAATACAAGGGCGGTTATTAAGAAAAATGGGATGAGCAGAAGATATGCGGTAATATTCTTTCTCATGGAAAAAACCTCGAAAACCCGGTGCGGCCTTGACCGCACCGGGCTATATTTTATTACTTGCGCTTACTTGCCGACGACCTCGTCAAGCCAGATCTGCTCGATGACAGGAACCAGCTTTGCAGGCATTTCGGGCAGGCGGTGGTTCAGCAGCTCTTCCTGAGTGAGAACGCCCTGACCCATGTCAACTGCGTCGAATGCAGCGCTCTCTTCGGCGCTGAGCTTTGCAGGATCGGTGACAGGCAGATTGCGCAGGATCTCATACTGGCTCAGCTGCAGCTCGGCAGAGATCATTGCGTTGATGCAGACCATTGCACCGGCCTTGTTGGGGGAATTGAAAGCGATGGCCATGTAGTTGGTGTTGCCGATGGTGCCCTTGTCAAACACAAAGGTCTGGGTGGTCTCGGTGTAGTTGCCCTGGTCGATGCCGGTGGAAACCGCAAAGGGACCGTAGCTCATGTTCATGACCAGTTCACCGTCCATAAACATGGAGTCGACGGTGGTGGAGGACTCGGGGAAACTCTTGCCCTGGTTCCACAGGTAGGGGTTCAGCTCGCGCAGGTACTCCAGAGCGGGCTCGATGGCAGCCTTGACGGTGTCATAGTCTGCTTCCATGGTCTGGAACTGTTCCCAGCCGCAGATTTCATAGATCAGGTTGCGGACAAAAGCGCTGCCGGTGAAGTCGGGCAGAGCGGGGTAGGTGACCTTGCCGGGGTACTGCTTGCAGTACTCCATGAACTCCTCAGCGGAAGCGGGAGTCTCGGGAGTGACAGCACTGTCATTGTACATGACCATCTGGGCCTTGCCGTAGGGAGCCTCGTAGCCCTCGATGGGCATGCAGAAGTCGTTGAGGGTCTCGGGATCTTCGGTGTCAATGTACTTTTCGGTGTTGGGCAGGCGGTCGGTGAAGGGGCCGTAGAGCAGGCCGTTCTCCTTGGCGGAGAAGAAGTTCTCGCCGTTGATCCAGATCATGTCGATGGAGCCTTCAGTGCTGCCGGCTTCCTTCTCGGCAGAGAGCTTTGCCAGAATTTCATCGATGCCCATGCCAACATTCTGGAAGGTGATGTCGTAATTCTCCTTCATGTAGTCAGCGCCGATGGTGTCCAGCCAGTTGTTGCGCAGCTCGTCGCCGCCCCAGCCGTAGAAGGTGACGGTAGTGCCTTTGGCTTCTTCAAGGATCTGCTCCCAGGTAGCATCATCAAGGTTGAAAACATTGGATTCCACGGGGGCTGCCGCGGAGGTAGCGGTATCAGCTGCAGGGGTAGTGGTGCCGGCAGAAGGGCTTTCGCTGCTCTGACCGCATGCGCAGAGAGCGAAGACCATTGCCAGTGCGATGATCAGTGCGACAAGTTTCTTCATTTTGGTCTCCTTCAAAATATATATTTTTTTTATTTGCTTTTCAACAGTTAAAACACTTTTGCGGCAAAATATCTGCTGTATACATGCTGCACATATTCAGCCCTGTCTTTGATGACGGGCAGGCGGGCCCTGATTGCGGGGCCGGTGCCCAGAAGCATGCCCTTGTTAAATGTCTCCTCGTCCGGAGTGATTTCGCATTCATTCAGGTCAAAGTATTCCGGGTGGATAAGCTGAACTGCGGCCATAACATCCCAGTTGACAATGCCGTCCAGATTCCAGTAGCTGTTGTGCAGGTCATACCAGTACTCAAGCTCTCCGCGGAGGAAATCAGCCAGCTCGCCGGGGTTGCGGTCCGCAAATTCCAGGAACTCTGTCTTCTTAAAATAAGAAGAGAGACAATTCTGGGCAGTGGCGATGCTGATATTTTTTGCATTTCGCAGAATATCCAGACTGGAGCGCCAGTCAATGGAGAGGTTCATCTCGTCCATGGGTTTGCTGCCCACCTGTAATGGTTCGGTAATGCCGCCCATGAAAGAAATGGCCAGCACCTTGTCCCAGAAGCCGGGGCATTTCTCCGCAGCACCGCAGATGTTGGTGGTAGAGCCCAGAACCAGAAGACACAGCCTGCCCGCGTATTCATCGGCCTTCCGCGCAATGAAGTCCGCAGCTTCAGACTCCAGTTCACCTGCGGCAGCAGAGCCGCGGAAGAAGGGAATATCCTCCCGTTTCCAAAGCGTCAGCAGACGCCGGGTGTTGTTGTACACCACATCCTGCCTGTTGTTGCCATAAGCGCAGGTGATACCCAGCAGCTCTACCTCGGGAGAACCCAGAAGATAAAGCAGAGCCAGACCGTCATCCACATCGCAGCCCGGAACACCCATGGTGTTGTCGCAGTCAATTATCAGAGGAATTGCCATAAAAGTCACCTTTCCGACTGTGCTCAGTACAGTCCGAGTATAACACGGATTATGTTAAAGTCAATCCAAAAAATGTGATTTTCTTACAAAATTTCGGCTAAACCGCACTGGCTGTGCGGAAAAATCGATAATAAAAATGAAAAATCCGATTGAAAACAATCAGATTTTTGATTGACTTTAAAAATCGTAGTGTTATACTCTCTCTGATCGCATCAAAAAATTTTATTGATGGAGGAAAAATATGAAGAAAGTAATCAGTCTGCTGCTGGTTCTGGTCATGGCATTCAGCCTGATCGCCTGCGGCGCACAGGCACAGGAGGAGACCGCTCCCGTTGCCACCGAGACTCCCGCAGAGACCACCACCAAGGCTCCCGCAGCAACTCCTGTAACTTCCGGCTTTACCGGCAAGTACGTTGTTGATGCACAGTATGTTATCGACAATCTGGGCAACGAGAACGTAGTTCTGGTTGACGCCCGCGGCGAAGACGCTGCCAAGGAAGGCACCGTTGAAGGCGCAATCGCAGTTATCTGGCAGATGTTTGCTGACGTCTCCAGCTGCGCACCCGGCGACCCCATGTGGGGCACCCTGCTTCCCGCTGAGGAGCTGAGCGCAGTTCTGAGCGCAACCGGTATCTCCCCCGAGAAGGAGATCATCGTATTCGGCGCTAACCAGTACGGCTGGGGCGACGAGGGCCGCGTTGTTTGGGGCCTGAACGCAGCCGGCTTCGAGAACGCAAAGTTTGTTGACGGCGGCTACACCGCTCTGGTTGCAGCAGGCGCACCCATTGTCAAGGGCGCATCCGCTTATACTCCTGCAGAGGTTAGCGTTACCATCAATGAGGATCACATGATCAACACTGATGCTCTGGTAGCAAGCTACAATAACTATGTTATCGTTGACACCCGCGCTGACGAAGAGTGGAACGGCGAAGTCCTCTACGGTGAGGCAGCCGGCGGCCACCTGCCCAACGCTATTCACATCCGCTACACCGACCTGTTCAATGCTGACGAGACCCTGAAGACCAACGAGGAGATTCAGGCCATGTTCACCGAGGCAGGCCTGACCCCCGACCAGACCATCGTTACCTACTGCACCGGCGGTATCCGTTCCGCTTATATGCAGCTGGTTCTGGAGATGCTGGGCTACGAGAACTCTCTCAACTATGACGAGAGCTTCTACCGCTGGGCTGCTTGCCAGGACAGCGTTATCCCCGGCACCTTCGAGGGCAAGTATGTTGTTGACGCTCAGTATGTCATCGACAACCTGGGCAACGAGAACGTAGTTCTGGTTGACGCCCGCGGCGAGGACACTGCCAAGGCAGGCACCGTTGAAGGCGCGATCGCAGTTATCTGGCAGATGTTTGCTGATGTTACCAGCGGCGTACCCGGCGATGCCATGTGGGGCACCCTGCTCCCCGCTGAGGAGCTGAGCGCAGTTCTGAGCGCAACCGGCATTGCTCCTGAGAAGGAGATCATCGTATTCGGCGCCAATCAGTACGGCTGGGGCGACGAGGGCCGCATCGTTTGGGGCCTGAACGCAGCCGGCTTTGAGAACGCAAAGTTTGTTGACGGCGGCTACACCGCTCTGGTTGCAGCAGGCGCACCCATCGTTGAGGGCGCAGCTGCTTACACTCCCGCAGAAGTTACCGTTACCGTAAGCGAAGAGCACATCATCAACACCGATGCTCTGGTTGCTGACTACGACAAGTATGTTATCGTTGACACCCGTGCCGACGAAGAGTGGAACGGCGAAGTCCTCTACGGCGAGGCAGCCGGCGGCCACCTGCCCAAGGCAGTTCACATCCGTTACACTGATTTGTTCAATGCTGACGAGACCCTGAAGGGCAATGACGAGATCATGGCTATGTTCAACATGGCCGGTCTCAACACCGATGACACCGTCGTTACCTACTGCACCGGCGGTATCCGTTCCGCTTACATGCAGCTGGTTCTGGAGATGCTGGGCTTCGAGAACACTCTCAACTATGACGAGAGCTTCTACCGCTGGTCCGCATGCCAGGAGAGTGTTATCCCCGGCGCTGTCACCGAGAGAACCGTTTATGTTGACGCTGAGTACGTAAAGAGCGTTATCGACGGCGATGCTCCCGAATCTGAGAACTACCTGATCGTCAATGTTGCTTACCCCGGCACCGCTGCTGATTATGCAGGCTATGGCGAGGGTCACATCCCCGGCGCTATCTACGCAAGCATCATGGAGGTTGAGGATGCTACCGGCGATGAAGTCGGCGCATACAACCTGCTGGCTGCTGAAGAAATCCGTGACTACGCACTGAGCCACGGCATCACCAAGGACACCAATGTCATCCTTTACGGACCTGACATCTCCGGCACCGCAAGACAGGCATTTGGCTACCTCTACATCGGCGTTGAGAATGTAAAGATCCTCAACGGCGGCATCGATGCATGGACTGCTGCAGGCTACGAAGTAGAGACCACTGAGAACGTTGGCACCGCTGCCACCGATTTCGGCGTTGCAGTTCCCGCAAATCCCCAGTACTGGACCTCTATCGAGGACGCAAAGGCCAAGGCTGAGACCGACGGCTTCAAGCTGGTTTCCATCCGCTCCGAGGTTGAATGGCTGGGCGAGACCTCCGGCTACGGCTACATGGATAAGGCCGGCGAGCCCAAGGGTGCTGTCTGGGGCAAGGGTCCCATGACCTCCGGCGATGTTGCTCTGTTCACCAATGCTGACGGCACCGTCAAGACTCTTGACGATATCCGCTTCCTGTGGGCTGACTGCGACTTCACCCTCAATGACCACCTTGCATTCTACTGCGGCACCGGCTGGAGAGCTTGCGTTCCCTTCCTTATGATGTATCAGGAAGGCTATGACAACATCTCCGTCTTCGACGGCGGCTGGTACCAGTGGCTGATGGATGACTCCAACCCCGTACAGGTTGGCGATCCCGCTTCCGCTGATGTTGTTTACACCACCGTTGGCGAGCTGCCCACCGGCATGGCAACCAAGTAAGTCATTACTGAACACAAAGCACCATGGGCCAAGGCCCATGGTGCTTTTGCCGAGGAAAGAAATATGAAAAAAGTTTATCTGATTACATCCCTTATAGTGGAAACTCTGGCCTGCGCCGGCGCCTGGACAATACAGCGTTTCACTTCCCGGAAAATGGGTATGCTGCGCTGGGTAAACGGTATTTGCAACAAGCTGACCAAAAAGGCTGATCTCGATACTGTCAATGTGATCATTATGGTGGCGCTTGCCGTGCTGTTGCTTTTCCTGGTGTTTAGGGCAATAGACAGAGTGAAGGAGCGCAGCGGAGCCTTTGATGGTCTGGTTTGTCTGAGCCTGTGCTCTGCAGGAATCTATATTGCCTATACTGTGGCTTACACCAGAAAGCTGATGGCTGCATATTATCTGGTCAGCCCGGTTTTGCTTCTGGGTGCGGTGACAGCGATAATATTCCTCGCTGTGGCTGTATGCAAAAACAGATAAGACTGGCCGGATTGGGAGATGGTTTCTTGAAGAGAGTTTTGAAGAGAGTTCTGAAAATCCTTGTTCTGCTGCTGATGGCGGCGGGACTGTATTACTACTACATAAACAATCAGAGCACTGTCACAAGCTGGCTGATGCTTTTCAATCAGAACAGCACTCAGGTGCTGCAGGGCAGAATAGGAAAGGCAGAGAATCCTGTTCTCACCGCAATTTTCCTGTCTGCTTTTCATGCTATGGTAATGCCCTGGAAGTCAAATCCAAGAATTGCCGTTGCATGCACCGCGGTTTTCGGCCTTGTACCCGGAATGATTATCTGCCTTGCGGGCAGAGTGATTGCTGTTGCTGTCTGGTATTTAATTGGCTGGCTGCTGCTGGGTCTCAGGTTCGTGAAGCTGAAAAAACTGGGTCTGCCATTGGTTTTGGTATATAGCGGCATCTGCTGCTTTGCACCATCATGGACGGCTCCCATCGCTCTGCTCTGCGGACTGCTGTCTCTGCCTCTTGTCTACACCCTTCTTGGGGCGCTGCTGGTACAGATACCCGCCATGGGCTTCTACGCGAAGTTTGCCAATGTGTACAGCTCCATAATTCCCAACTGGTGTGAGCCCTTTATGTATGCTCTGGGCGCTGCGCTGATCGTTCTGGCAGTAGTCCTGTTTGTTGTAAAACTGAAGAAAAAAGCATAAAAACAATAAAAACCATGGGTTTGGCCCATGGTTTTTTATGCTTTTTTAGAATACCAGAACGCAGGCAGGAGGAACGGTGGTGACCATTGCGCTGAAATCGTTGACAAGCTGATTGGAGTAGCCCTTTTTAAGCTTCGCCATGTAGATATTTCTCTTCAGCGGGACCTCGTCCAGCTCAAAAGCCAGGATCTTTCCGGATTTGATCTTATCCCTGGCAACGGTTTGAGAGAGAATGGTAACACCCAGGCCGCGCTCCACAAGACCGAGAATAGTGTTGGTATTAAAGGCATAAGCCACAACATTCAGCTCTCTGCTTTCGCCCATACTGGTCAGATAGTTGTATGCATACTTCTGGGTGGCAGAGTCAGACTCTCTGAAAATAAATGGCTCGGTCAGCAGCTCCTTGCCATAAACACCCTGAGACTGGAGAGCAGCAAAATGCTCGTTGTTAGGTGTGACAAGGATCAGATGGTCCTTGGAAACACACTCATAGCTGAGGGCCTGGCGGTTGTCGGCAGTGCCGATGAAGCCGATATGTATGCTCTGGTCAATAAGCATCTGCTGGATCCTCTCGCTGTTGCCGCCCTTGATGGTGACGCGGCAGTTAGGATGGTCTGCCATAAATCTTGCCACCAGACGGGGTACCAGATCGTGGCTGGGAACGGTGGAAGCACCGATGATCAGCTCGTTTTTGAACTCCTTGTCCAGATCAGACTCCAGATTGGCGCACTTGCGGACAATGTCCTTTGCAAAGTTATAGACGCGCTTGCCGTTATCGGTGAGAGTAAGGCACTTTTTGGCTTCGCGGTTGAACAGCACAGTATGCAGGGAGTCCTCCAGCGTTTTGATATGGCTGCTGACGGTGGACTGAGCGAGATACAGGCGATTGGCTGCCTCAGTAAAGCTGCCGCTTTCCACAATGGTCACAAATATTTCCAGTTGCCTGAGGTTGAGGTTGTTCAAAGAGCTCCCGCCTTTCTAGTTTTTAAGTTCCATTGCAGTGCTTACATTTTCTTTCCATGCGGTGAATACATCGCGTATGATCGCCGGGCCGTTTGCAGAGATGAACACCAGCTGTGCGCCGGCTTGAAGCTCAGTGGGGCGGATAGCCATTACCTTGCCAACCACGTCCACCTGACACATGCCCTGACCTGCCACTTCTGTGAAGCCCTTTACACGCAGGACTTTGGGACCCACGGCTTTCAGAAAAGCCATCAGTTCCTTCTTATCCACAGCTTCCTTCACATTGATAAAAATGGTTTTGGGGCGGGAGTCTCTGCTGTTTATGCTCTCTTCAGCCTCGCACCAGTCGTATTTTAGCATATCTTCCCGCAAAAAATCCATATCCATTTGGCCGAAATTGCAGTAATATATCGGGCAGACGGGGTTTATGCCACGGATCGCGGCTTCAATATCGGCAGTGCCCTGGTTGCCCAGAAGGTCACTCTTGCTGATAACAGCCATATGGCAGTGCTTTACCTGCCGCATGGCTTCCTCGTGAACAGAAAGCTGCCATATAAAGTTCACTGCATCCACAAGGCAGATGACACCCTTGAAGTCAATGCAGCCGCCTGCGGCCTCATTGGCTTTTCTTACTATCTCATTCACATTTGATGGATCACCGATGCCGGTACTCTCCACCAGAAGATATTCAAAATTACGCTTTGCCATGGTGGCAAGGGAGGTGACAAAGCCGTTTTTGTGGCAGGAACAGAAAATGGAGCCGTTGTTCAGCTCGATCATCTCTATGCCGTCCTGTCTCAAAATCGCGCCGTCCACCCCTACTTTGCCGGACTCATTCTGGATAATACCAACTTTGTGATCTTTAAGCTGCTCAAGAATCTTCAGCATGAAAGTGGTTTTGCCGGCACCCAGAAAACCGGTCAGAATATAAAGCTGAGTTTTCATTATATCAGACCTCGGCTATATCCCTGAGAGCCTGGATCGCGGCATCAACCTCTTCCGCGGTGTTGAAAATGGAGAAGCTGAAGCGAACTGCGCCCTGCTCGGTGGTGCCAAGGGATTCATGCATCAAAGGTGCGCAGTGGGCACCTGCTCTGGTGGCGATGCCGTATTCCTGACCCAACTCGTCGGCAACCTCACTGGAGTCATAATCTCTCACATTGAGGGTGACGACCGCGGTTCTCACCGGGAGGGTGAAGTCACCATAGACGGTGATTCCGTCAATTTCCTTTACGGCGTTGTAGAAACGAAGCATGAGCTCTTCCTCGTGCTTGGCGATCTTGTCGATGCCGGTTTCATTCAGATAGTCGAGAGCGGCGTGCAGACCCGCAATGCCATGGCCGTTGAGAGTGCCGGCCTCAAGTCTGGTGGGGTATTCCACCGGCTGAGTTTTGCTGTAGGACTGAACGCCGGAGCCGCCCACCTTGAAGGGACGCACTTCAATGCCCTCACGGATACAGAGGCCGCCGGTGCCCTGAGGGCCCATAAGACCCTTGTGGCCGGTGAAGCAGAGAATGTCAATATTCATCTTCTCCATGTCGATGGGCACAACACCTGCGGTCTGGGATGCGTCAACAATGAGCAGCAGACCGTGCTCATGGGCAATTTTGCCAACACGCTCAAGATCCACCACATTGCCGGTGAGATTGGAAGCGTGGGTGCAGACGATTGCGCGGGTTCTTTCATTGATGAGAGTTTCAAAGTCCTCATAGTTGGGACTGCCCAGCTCATTACAGGTGACAAGGCTCATGGAGCCGCCGTTCTCGTTTACATGGCGGTAGATGGGACGCAGCACGCTGTTGTGTTCCATCATGGTGGTAATAACATGGTCACCGGGCTCGAGTACGCCGCTGATTGCAATGTTCAGGGCCTCAGTGGAGTTGCAGGTGAAAGCCACATGGTCAGCTCTGGAGCAGTTGAAAAGCTTTGCCAGCTTGTCACGGGTGTTATATACCATACGGGATGCCACCAATGCCTCATCATGAGCGCCGCGGGAAGCGTTGCCCATGGAGCTGAGAGCCTTAACAACGGCATCTATGACCTGTTGGGGCTTCTGCTGGGTGGTGGCTGCGTTGTCGAGATAAATCATGGTTATAGCCTTTCTAAAAATGCTTCAATTCTGGTGGAAAGCTGACCGGAGTCGCTCTCGGAGTAATCGGTCTCGATGCGGATATAGGGGATGTTCAGGCTCTGCATCTGCTTGCGTACGCTGGTGCTTTCAATAATATAGGTAAGGCAGGTCTGCAGATTGATCTCAACCACACCTTCGATATTGAACTCCTTTACCAGCTTGTCAAGCAGCTGGCTGCGCACATTGTTGGGAGTCATGACGGAGCAGCCGATATCCAAGTAGCGGTCGGCAATGGCGTCAACGATATCCTCTGCGTCTTCATCCACCATCTGATAGGCGGCCTTGATGCCGGAGCAGTTTTCAAAGCAGACAACGCTGCCGCCGTTTTCTTCGATGAGCTTGACAGTCTTATCCAGAACGCCGCCGATGGGGCAGCCGGTG
>CAZYTE010000009.1:0-21213 GCA_964649425.1 uncultured Oscillospiraceae bacterium | reverse complement strand
GACGCAAGTACGGCGCCATAATAGTAAGAAATGATGAGATCATCTCCACCGGCTACAACGGCGCTCCCAGAGGCCGCCGCAACTGCTCCGACATTGGCTTTTGCACCAGAGAGTTTATGAAGATCCCCTCCGGTGAGCGCTATGAGTTGTGCCGCAGTGTCCACGCCGAAGCAAATGCCATCATCTCCGCTTCCCGCCGCGATATGATCGGCGCTACTCTCTATCTGGTGGGCAGGGACGCAAAGACCAATGAGCTTTCCAGGGACGCTATGTGCTGCTCCATGTGCAAGCGCCAGATCATCAATGCCGGCATTGACCGCGTGGTCATCCGCACCGGCCCCAGTGAGTATATTACCATCCCCGTGAGCGACTGGATAGAGAACGACGAGTCTCTCCCGGAAATGTAAGGAAAGAACAGTATGCATAAAATCAGAATTTCCACGGACTCTACGGCCGATATCCCCAAGAATTTGCGCGATGAGCTGAACATTAAGGTTCTGCCCATCAGTCTTGTTACTTCCCAGAGAGAGTATTGGGACGGATATGATATTGAACCTGAGGAGTTTTACAAAATCCTCGAGCAGGAAGACCAGATCCCCAACACCGCTCAGGTCAGTATGGCTGCCTATAATGAGCTTTTTGAGGAAACTCTGAATGAGGGCTATACAGATATTATCTATATCTCCATCAATTCCAAGGGATCCGGCAGTTTTCAGGCTGCAAGACTGGCAAAGAGCCTGTTCTTTGAAGAACATCCCGAGGCCATGGGTAAGCTGAGGATTCACCTGCTGGATTCTCTCAATTACAGCATGACCTATGGTTGGGTTGCCATTGAAGCCGCGCGTATGGCAGCAGCGGGAGAAGATGTTGAGAAGATTCTTGTGAGCACACAGGATTGGCTCCAACACGCAAGAGCATTGCTTATCCCCCTGGATCTGCGCTTTGTTAAAAAGTCCGGCAGAGTTTCCGCCGTGGCTGCCTTTGTGGGTGAGGCCATGGGTCTCAAGCCCGCCATCACTTTTATTGACGGCAATTCTAAGGTTCTCACCAAGATAAGAGGCGAGAAGAAGCTGTCTCAGGCGGTTTTTGACCTGGTGGAGGCTGACCGCGAACCGGGCACTCCCTACTTCCTGGCCTATACCGGCAACATGGAAGCCTTCGACAGAATGAAAGAGGTCTTCGACGAAAAAGCGGACAGGCCCGCAGAGTTCAACTTCCCCCTGGGCTGCGTCATAGCCACAAATGCCGGCCCCAACTCCATTGCAGTTGTATATAAGAGCAAATAAAAAATGTCAGGCACACGCCTGACATTTTTTGTTTATACCAGTTTTTTGCAGCTGAAGATAATTACCTGCCGCTTTTTGGCGATACGCCTGAAAAGCTCCATGGCCTGAGCGGTGCGCTCCTCGTCCAGATTAACAAGGGCATCGTCGATTATCAGCGGGCAGCTCTCGCCCTCGGGCAGAGCCAGCTCGCAGACCGCCAGACGCACAGCCAGATACATAAGGTCAAGGGTACCTGTGCTCAGATACTCAGCGTTTCTCGCAACCACATCGCCGGAAGTCCTGGCAAGGGCGCTGAAGTCGCGGTTTAAGAGCACATCCTCATAGCGGCCGCCGGTGACCAGAGACATATATTCGGCAGCAAGCTTTCCAAGCCTGGGTGAGAAGCGGCTCTGGATGTCCGCATCGGCCTCCTGCAGCACCCGGGAAGCAAGGGCGATGGCATCGTATTCGGCGGAAATGTCCTCATATTCCTCCTGCATACACTTGAGCTCACTGGAGAGGACCATGGGGTCGCCGGTGGCCATGAGCATACCGCTGAGGGTGTTGAGCCGGGCAGAGACCTGCTGAGCCTCGCTTCTTTTCGCTGTAAGCTGACGGCTCAGATTCACAGCCTCGGAGTTTCCGGAACTGAAATCCAGCTCGGACATGGCCGACTCCTCCAGGGCCTCCTGCAGAGCACGGGCCCGCTCGTATTCGGTGCGGCTCAGCCGCTCCTGCTGCTCGGCCTGCTGCACCTCGGCCCAGAGGGCGGCGTGACTATTTACAAGCTCAAGAATGTCTCCTGCTTGGTGAACACCGTATTTTTTCAAAATCTGTTTCTGCTTTTCGGCCATTTCAGAGCCGGTGTGCCGCGCCTTGGAGTAGCCAAGGAAAAGCACCAGTGCGCCGACACACAGTACAGCTGCCAGAATTACAAAGATAAGCTTCTGCCCTGCGGCAAACATACCCGCAAAGACTGCCGCCAGAATAAAGCAGACCAGCGCCGGGATCAGAAGCCCGGTGCTTTTTACGGGCTTTTTCAGAGCGGAAAGCTGTCTGAGATCCTCGTCCGCCTGATCGGCAAGCTGTTCACAGCTGAGATCACCAAAGGGACTGCTGCGCAGAGCCTCCCGCTTTACGGACAGGGCGGCCATGTGGGCATCGTGCTTTTCGCTGCAGGTTTTCAGGTTGCTTCGGCCGGTGTTGAGCTTGTCCAGAGCCACCTTGCGCTGGTACTTGCGGCTCTCGGTGACGGCGCTTTCCAGCTGGGCGCACTCCTGCTTCAGGCTGCGCAGCCGATTTTCCAATGCCTCGCTCTCCTCGGCGGCGGTTTCAAGCTGCCGGAGAGTATGCTGAGTCTCATCCATCCGGCTCTCCAGATCCGGCAGCAGACCGTGGCGGTTATAGCGGCGGCGGTTCTGCCATGTGCGGAGCCGCTGCTCCGCCTCGCTGTACGAGCTCTCCTCTTCGCCGGTGGAGACGATGGCGTTTATTCTTTTTTCCAGCTCGGGGCTGCGGTCAACAGAGATGGCGCCCTGAGCTATAAATGCGCTGCGGCGGAAAACATCCCGGGATACGCCGGTGAGAATTTCTCCGGCATTGCTGCCGTTGAGCCCGTCCACAGGCACATTGGTGCCGGTATATACGGCGGAAAACTCCCGCATGGGGGCGTTTTTGGCTCTGGTGCTGCGGGTGATGGTGATCTCCCTGCGCTCCGCCTTCAGCTCCATGCTGCCCTCCATGGGCGCTCCTGACCAGGGTGCATACCTGGTTTTATCCGGCAGATAGCCCGCCTTAGCTCTTTCCGAGGAGGGGATACCGTAGAGCATGGCCTGAATAAAGGCGCACCATGTGGATTTTCCGCTCTCATTGGGGGAATATATCACATTGAGACCGCTGTGGAACTTGAGGCTCTCGTTTTCCAGTTTTCCGAATGAGGCTGTCAGCTTATTTATCTCCATGGCAGACCGGCTCCTCCAAATTATCTATGGCAGCCAGACCCCAGCGGGCCGCCTGCTCTATCTTGAGACGCTCAGCAGTGTCGGTGCTGGCATCGTATCTTTCTCTGAGCTTGGCCAGAAACAGGCCCCTGAGGGTATCCTCTCCGGCATTTTCCCACAGACTGCGGCGAAGCCTCGTCTCATCCCTCAGCTGCAGCTCAAAGAAAAGCTCGGAAAGGTTGGCGTGCAGGCGGCGCAGGTCGGGGGCAGAGTCGGTCTCACCGGTGAAAACAATACGGTAAATGTCGCCTACGGTGTCAACCGGCAGTTGGTTGTGGACAGCCGTAAGGGCATCGGCTTCGCTGAGATCCAGACGCAATATCTCATATCTGCGGCTGGCAATGCTGACCTGACGAAGCTCACATCTGCCATCTTCCAGCTCGACTATGTTCACATACTTATCGCCGCATTCGTCAAAGCCCCGGCCCTCTGTGCAGCCTGGCCACGAATAGTAGACACTGCCCGCTTTTTTGAGACCGGAGCCCTTGTGGACATGGCCCAGAGCCACATAGTCCATGCCGGAGGCGGCAATTTCGTTCTCGGTGATGGGGTTGTAGCGGCTCTCGCCGTTGCAGAGCTCGCCGTGTATGCACATAAGGTTCAGCTTGCCCTCTGCTCTCGGGGCGCGGAAGCCGCAGAGCAGACCCTGACTCTCCGTATCGGTAAAGGCGGCGCCGTAAACATTTACACCGGACAGCTCCACCATTTCAATGGCGTTGTTTTTAAAGATATACACATTGTCCGGGAATTTATAGCGGGCATAGGGGGAGCGGGACGAATAAAAGTCATGGTTGCCCGGAGCGATAAAAACGGGCACGGAGATACTGCCCAGATGCCGGATGAGCTCCTGAGCCGTTTCGGTATAGGGACTGGTGCTGTCAAGCAGGTCACCGCTTAAAAGAATCACATCCACCTGTTCCATAGCGGCAAGCTCTGAAAGCCTGCCGAGAAGCTCTCTCTGCTCACCGCGGCGTATGGCCGCTTTCGCGGAGCTAAGGGCCTGAAAGGGTGAATCCAGATGCAGGTCGGCGGCGTGAAGTATCTTTATCTTGGCCATTATAGTCTGATTCCTTCCGCATTAAGGCATCTGCCGGTTTCGGGGTCGATCTCAAAAACGCAGCCCTCCAGTCTGCAGGGGCCGCCGGCAGATTCATAGCGCCGGGGAGGGTCGCCCATGAACTTGCCTATGCTCTGCTCCGGGTCAATGCCCAGAACGGAGTTGATGGGGCCGGTCATGCCCAAATCGGTGATGTAGCCGGTACCCTTGGGCAGCACACAGGCATCGGAGGTCTGCACATGGGTGTGGGTGCCCCAGACTGCGCTGGCCCTGCCGTCGAGCATGAAGCCCATGGCCCGCTTTTCGCTGGTGCCCTCAGCGTGGAAGTCCACAAGGATGATCTTTTCCCGGATCTCCTCCATATAGCCGTCAGCTATGACGAAGGGGTTGTCGGTATTGCTGTCCAGGGTAAAGCGGCCAAGCAGATTCAGAACACACACATCGCCAAAGGATGTTTTAAATACGCCTATGCCTCTGCCGGGACACTGGGGGCCGAAGTTTGCCGGGCGCAGGATCTTCCTGCGCTCTTCCAGATAGGGCTGCAGCTCGGTGCGTATCCAAGTGTGGTTGCCCAGGGTGATAACATCGGCGCCTGCTCTGAAAATGGCATCGGCCTGCCGGGGGGTGATGCCCACCACATTGGCGTTTTCACCGTTAACGACCACGAAATCTATATTTTTTTCACTGCGGATCTTCCGCAGGTTTTTTTCCAGATAATCAAGACCGTGCTCACCGCAGACATCACCCACGGCCAATATTTTTACGCTCATAACAGTCTCCTTCCTGATTTGGAACTACTTTCTTATTGTACCACATTTTACAAGCGTGTAACAAGGCATTTTGTGCACATAATAGGAATACCAAGTTAAGGAGGAAATTTCATGAACAGCAAGAAAAATTTATATGTGGGTATCGGTATTGGCGCGGCGGCCTGCGGCTGCGCGGCCCTTATCATGAAGCCCAAAAAGCGCCGCATCAAGAGCGCCGTGGGCAAGGCTCTGCTCTCCATGAGCGAGCTTGCAGACTCCGTCAGCGGCAGCATCCGCTGGTAGTTTTCCTCGAAGAACAAAAAACTTTAATTTTTTTCAAAAAAACTCTTGCATTTCTTTTCCGGCTGTGCTAATATAACTAAGCTCTTAGGGAGCGATATGCGTGGTTAGCTCAGCTGGATAGAGCGTCTGGCTACGGACCAGAAGGTCAGGGGTTCGAATCCCTTACCGCGTGCCAGAAAACCCGACATCCAAACGGATGTCGGGTTTTTTGCTTTTTCGCGGAAGGGATTCGAATAAAAATAGGATGCTTCCGGTGGAAGCATCCATGTACCAGTGCAAACACTGGTACATACAGATATTGTCTTTCCTGACAGGAAAGACGATGCAGACGAACATCTTACCGCGTGCCGGGAAATCCTGTGAAATCTCAATGGTTTCGCAGGTTCTTTTGTTTTTCTGGGCTTTTGGAAAACTGTTTTTCCGCAAATTTTACGCAAAAACGGAGCGGTCTGCAACCTGTTGGATGTCAAGAAAGGACGATTTTATGGCAAACATCAGGGAGTACAAAAGGAACGGAAAATTAGGTGTGTCTTTGTTTGAGTTTTGAATGAAGTATTGATAGACCAAGAACCATCTTTCACCCTGTGAATAAGCAGAGTTTCCTCTGGGCATCGGCTCACCTTCTTTCTTTTGATATAAGCTTTGCCATATGTATTGTAGCATAGGCGCATCAAAAAAAGTAGCTATAACATTAAATACAGACTTTAGGATTTGACTGCTCTATGCTAAAATAAGAAAAACGAGAAAACTGGGCTTCGTGTTACATTGTGCTAAAAACATAAAGGGGCTAAAATTTATGGATAAAGAATTCGACTTAGGACAATACAAATTAAGCGAAGAGTATAAAAAGAATACATATAAACCAAAGTTAAAGTATTTTTTTGAGTATTTGGATTTGAAGTTTCCGCACTCAAAAAAGTTTGACAATATCTATTTCGAATTGTTAGACATCGATGATTTGATGGAAAGTTTAGAGTTTTTTATTGAAGCAACATCTCCTGCAAAGCAAACCGCAGATGACTATAAGAGAGCACTTAGGAAGTTTTTTGAGGAGCTTCGCGATGAATATGGTATAAAAAACGATGCGTTTACAGATATTGTGCTTTCTGAAAAATTTGAAGATGCAGTAAAGAAAAGAACTCAGAGTTTAAAACAAAGAAGCGTTAAAGGCCAGTTTACTGATGAAAAGCTTGAGACACTAAGAGACGGTGTAGATGAGTTCTTAAATACATTGAATTTAGATAGACTGATAGAAGATGAAATACAGAACTATAATGGAAAGTCACCATACTACAATAAATTTATCTCGGCATTAACAATAAAGCTTGTAATGAAATTTGGGCTTGCCAATAAGACGATTCCTAGGATATCTGTGGAGGACTTGGATTTAGATAAGGGTGTACTGAAAGTTAACGGGTTCGATTTACACTTAGATGCAGCCTTGATAAACTTTTTCAGAAAATACCTTGCCATCAGAAAACAAGTTACCCAAATGAATAGCAAAGACTGTGACGAGCTTTTTATAAGAATTGATGGCAATACAATAGTGATAAACAATGGGCAAGCGGATAATAACTTTTTGTTTTGCCTTATGAACGAACTAATTAAGACCTCGGCTGGAAAGCAATTAAGTTATACGACTATTGTAGATTTGGTATATAAAGGTGCAGATGTAGATGTGTTATCCAAACTAGTTGGGGTGAGACCCGACACCATAAGGGAGTTGTGTAAAAAAGAAGACAGTGAGTTAAAAGAAGAACTTGAGCTTCTTTTCTCAGGCTCAAAGACAATCATAGAAAAGAAAACTATTGATAAAGATTATAAAGGCGCCTTGAAATGCACTTTCTGCGGGAAAATACACAATACGGACTCGAGAAATTGGATTTTAGTCCAATTTGGGGAAGAATCTTCAAAATACTTGGCATGCAAAGATTGTGAGGGAAAAAGTGGCAGATTTAAATATTAAAAAATATCAAGTGGAGGAGTATTTGCCACTTAAATTGATAGGGTCTTTTGGGTCAGCAACACTTCAAGAATCAGCAGACAATAAAGAAAGCGACGATTATATTGATAGCTTATTCTTGGAAGACTTCGAGGGGTTTGAAAATGTAAGCGTTGAGAGAAAACAGTTGCTAATAAAAAGAAACCGCAAGATTGTGAGTGAACTAAAGAAAAAACATGGATATAGTTGCCAAATATGTGGTCAGAGCTTCCTGATGGACAATGGAGATTACTATTGTGAGGCACACCATTTGGTTCCACTTTCGGAAAACGGAAGTCAGTCTCCAGATAATGTGATCATTGTATGTGCAAACCATCACAGAATGTTCCATTATGCAAAAAACAGCATTGATATAGGAGAAGTCAATAACGGAGATAGGGAAATTAGAATAAGTGATAAGCTATATAAGGTGAAATTGTAGAGTAAAAGGAGGGGCAATATGCCTCTCCTTTTTACATCAACTGCGCATGCCCTTCAATGGCTTGCTCTATTCTCTGTGGCTCAATGCCGATGTACCTTTGAGTGGTGGCTGCGGAGCTGTGCTGAAGCAGCCTTTGGACAAATCTCAATGGTTTCGCAGGATTTTTTGTTTTCCGGATTTTTGGAGCTTTCAAAAAAGCGCACAAAAAGCGCACAGGCACCTTGCGAGATGCCAAGAAAGGATGGCATTATGGCAAGTATCAGAGAAAACAAAAAGGTCAGAAGGACAATGCTGCTGACGCGGATGCTGTGGTTTTGCAATTTAATTATCTCAAGCAAAATGCAGATGCGATTATTCGCATCTGCATTTTTGTTAACTATAAATCACTCGGACACGACTTCCTCGCCGCCGGTGACCTTCTTCTCGAACTTGGCCATAAGAATGGGGGAGAAGATACCAACGATGCTCAGAATAATAAGCACCCAGCTTACAGGGGACTGGAAGAGACACATAATGTCGCCGTCGCTGACGCGCAATGCCCCTCGCAGGCCCTTTTCGCTGATGGGACCCAGTATCAAAGCCAGGACGACCGCCGCCGTGTTAAGATCAAACTTACGCATCAGATAGCCCAGAGCGCCGAAGATCAGCATGACGACAACATCGCTGAGGTTCCTGTGGATGGCGTAGGAGCCGACGAAGCACAGAACGGTGACGGCGGGGATCAGGATAGCATCGGACAGACGGGAAATGTGAGCAAAGCCGCGGCAGCCCAGCATGCCGATGGCCAGCATGAAGAACTGAACCAGAACGAAGCCTGCAAAGAAGGTGTAGGTCATGGCTGCGTGCTTGGTGAAGAGCTCAGGTCCGGGAGCCAGACCCTGGATCACCAGACCGCCCATGAGAACTGCGGTAACAGACTCGCCGGGGATGCCCAGAGTCAGCATGGGGATCAGGGAGCCGCCGGTAACCGCGTTGTTTGCGGCCTCAGAACCGCAGACACCCTCAATGGCGCCGTGGCCGAAGTCTTCCTTGTGCTTGGAGAACTGCTTTGCGTTATTGTAGCCCATGAAGCAGGCGATGGATGCGCCGGCACCGGGCAGAATACCGATGATGTTGCCGATGATCCAGGAACGGATAACAGTGGGGCGCAGGAATTTCTTTTCTTCCTTGGTCAGCATGATCTTATCGGTGAACTTCTGAGCCTTGGCTCTCTCCTTGATCTTCTTCTCAGCCAGAATGAAGACCTGAGACATGGAGAACAGACCGATGAGAGCGCAGGTGGTGTTTATGCCTTCTGCCAGGAAGGACTGACCGAACATGAAGCGCTTGGTGCCGGTGATGGGGTCAAGACCGATAGTGGAGATCAGCAGACCCAGAGCACCGGACATAAGGCCCTTGATAAGGGACTTGCTGGAAACGCCTGCGATGATGGTCAGGCCGAAGATGCCCAGCCAGAACTTCTCGGCGGACATGAACTTCAGCGCAAGCTGGGCCAGAATGGGGGAGAAGAAATACAGGGAGATGCAGCTGAGCAGGCCGCCCCAGAAGGAGCTCCAGCAAGCGGTGGCCAGAGCCTTGCCCGCCTGACCCTTCAGGGTCATCTGGTAGCCTTCGATTGCGGTTGCGGCAGATGCGGGGGTGCCGGGGGTGTGAATGAGGATGGCGGAAATGGAGCCGCCGAAGATAGCGCCGCAGTAGATGGCGCCGAGAACGATAAGGCCGGTGTCAGCGGGCATGGTGAAGGTCAAGGGCAGCATGAGCGCAACGCCCATTGCAGCGGAAAGACCGGGCAGACAGCCGATGATAATACCCAGGGTAACGCCGCCGACCATTGCCAGCAGGTTTATAAAGGTAAGGGCGCTGATAAAGCCCTGACCCATTAACTGTAAAGTCTCAAGCATAGATCAGCCCTCCTTAGAACAGCAGGCCCTTGGGCAGTTTAACGCCCAGGAACAGGATGAAAGCAACATAAATCAGCGCGTTGATGGCAACAACGGCTACTGCGGTATGCAGTATGGGAACGCGCAGATAGAGCAGGCAGGCAATCATGAATACGGTGGTGGCAACAAAGAAGCCCAGATACTTCATCATAAAGAAGTAAGCAATGGTAAGGGCGATGGAGACGATGAACTGCTTGGGCATAAAGCCTTCAAACACTTCCTCTGCGCCGCTCTCAACGCCATACTTCCTGGCGGCGATGATCATATTTATAAGATACAGGGTGGTCAGGCCAAAGAGCAGACCGATGGTGAAAAGGGGGTAAGTCTTGCTGTCTGCCTTCAGATCAAAGCTGTACACATAGAAAAACGCGCACACAGCGTACATGAAGCCTACAACACCTATATCCGTTTTCTTCATTTTCATGGGGGTGTACCTCCATATAAGAGTATGTGGTTAACGGAAACTTAACGATCAAATAAGAGAGGGGTGGGTCGCCCCCACCCCTCCGCTAAAAGGACTATATTGGATTATTCGTACCAGAAGCCGGTTGCCAGGCCCTCGGTGAATGCCTGCTGCTGCTCGATGAGAGCTGCGGTGTCAGCGGCGTTCTTGTAATCGGTGGCAAACTCGGAAGCTGCTGCCAGGTAATCGGGATCTTCCATGGTTGCCTTCAGTGCTGCCTCGTAGAATGCTACCATCTCTTCGGTAATACCTGCGGGAGCGACAACACAGCGGGAGGAGCCCAGCCACTGATCGTAGTAGCCCAGCTCACCCAGAGTGGGAATGTCATACTCGGAGATGCGCTCGGTGGAGAAGGAAGCCAGAGGCTTAACGTCGGTGCGGCCCGCAATGTCAGCGACCTTTGCTACGCACCAGTCGGCCTCGCCGCCCAGGAGGCTCAGAAGCTCGTCAGCGGTGTTGCCCTGGGGCAGGTCGATGTACTCAAAGCCGGCGGAGTTGGCAAAAGCCTGAGCGCCGATGTGGTTGGAAGCCTGAGCGCCGTTGGTGGAAGCAACAGTCTTGTTCTCCTTGGCGTAAGCTACCAGATCTTCCAGGGTTGCGAAGCGGTCATCGTCAGCGCGAACGATAACCAGAGAGGTCTCGGTAACATGGTTGCAGATTGCGGTGAAATCTGCGGTGGTGTAGGTACCCAGTTCCTTTACGATGGAGCTGTTGAAGTTGGGCAGGTTCATGAAGCCGATGGTCATGCCGTCTGCCTCAGCTGCTGCCAGCTGGGACCAGCCGATGGAGCCGGAGCCGCCGTCAACGTTCTCGATAACGATGGTCTGGCCGATGTACTTCTCAGCGTACTGAGCAAGGATGCGGGCGGTAACGTCAGTGCCGTTGCCAGCCTTGTAAGCAACGATCATGGTTACGGGGCCGTCGGGAGCCCATGCGGTGTCGGCGGGAGCCTCAGCAGGAGTCTCAGTGGTGGTCTGGGTAGTAGTCTGGGTGGTGGTCTGAGCAGGTGCTTCCTCGGTTGCGCCGCATGCGCACAGAGCGAATACCATGCACAGAGCAAGGATAAGAGCTAAATACTTTTTCATTCGTAATTCCTCCTGTAGTTTAGCTTGCGCTAAGGAAATTATATTCTTTTGCCAATTTATTGTCAATTGTTAATATATTATTAACGAATATATTGGCGAATCAGCCAAAAAAACGGGGGAATAAAAGGTAAAGATGAACAAATTTGCGGTATTTGAACATGAACATAAAAATACCGGTATGTAAAGCGAAGAACTTTACACACCGGTTTATTCTAAATAAACATAATCTTTGCGCTGCCTGTATCCATGGCATCAGGCAAAGGGGATTCAAGTATGATATAATCCATTTCACTGAGGGGTGCCAGTGTATAAGCACCGTGCTTTCCCACTTTTGACTTGTCACAGAGGAACACCTTGGTCTCCGCCTGATCCAGCACCTGCCTGCGCAGGGAGTTGGAGGGCTGGGAATAATCCACAATCCAGCCTTTGCTGTTGATGCCGGAGGAGGAGAAGAACATCAGGTCGATGCCGAAGCGCTCCACCATCTTCTCAGTATCTCTGCCGTAAAAGCTCATGGTCTCTCTGGCAAACTCGCCGCCCAGACAGTAGGCAGGCACCTTGTATTTATAAAGAGCCTGCAGCACAGACATACTGTTTGTCACTACCTTTATGTTGTTGAAACGGGCGATGTGCTCGATCAAATGCAGGGTCGTGGTGGACTCATCCAGAAATACAACGCTGTCGTCATACAAAAGCTCACTGGCAGTTTTGGCAAGGCGGATCTTTTCCGTGGAGTTTACGCCTATGCGGAAGGACAGAGGCGGTGCGTCCATGCCGGTTATTCGGATAACGCCGCCGTGGCTTCGCATGACAAGACCCATCTGCTGCATGGCGGTCAGATCCCGGCGTATGGTGGGCATACTGACAAAGAGTTCACGGCTGAGAGTTTCAACACTGACATACTCTCCGTCAGACAGCATATCAAGAATTTTCTGATGGCGCTCTTCTTTCATATCTGCACCTCACAATGATCGTTTTTGATCGTTTTTCAACTTTTACGCCAATACTTGCGCAATGAGCATATATTATATATAATCGGATTTGTAGAAGTTGATAATCGGAAAGGCTTAATTTGGGGCCTTAACTCCTGAATTATAGTGCATTTTTACTATTCCGTCAATAAAAACATCATTCAGTGCGAGGTTTTCGTATGGATTGCATAAAGTTGATCGCATTTGATCTTGATGGCACACTCACTCAGCACAAAACTCATCTGGGGGAAAAGAACAGAAATATCCTTGATGAGCTTTCCAAAAAATATAAATTGCTCATGGTGGGTGCCGGTATGTGCCGCAGAATTTTCAACCAGATGGACGGCTACCCCATCGATATAATCGGCAACTATGGCATGCAGTACGGAAAGTATAATCCCGAGACCGGTGATCTGGATATAGTTTTTGACGAGCAGCTGCCCTGCGACAGGGAGAGCGTTGAAAAGCGAGTCACTGAGCTGCGCCGGCGCTACGGATATACGGAATTTGCAGGCGACAATGTGGAGTATCACTCCTCCGGCTGCGTCACCTTCCCGGTGCTGGGCACCAAGGCAAAAATTGAGGACAAGCTGGCCTTTGACCCTGACAGGAAAAAGAGAAGCGTTTTTTATCAGGATGTGAAAGAAACTTTCAGTGATTATACCGCGTTTATAGGCGGTTCCTCCTCCTTCGATTTTGCGCCCTTTCCTTACAATAAATATTATGCCCTTGATAAATACTGCAGGGATAACGGCCTGACCCATGAGAATGTTGTCTATGTGGGCGATGATTACGGCCCGGGCGGAAATGACGAGTCTGTATATAATTCCGACTTCAAGTTCATCTGTGTGGATGATTACTCCAAGCTGGACGAGTATTTAAAGGAACTGTTGTAAAATGGTAGTTGACAGCAAGATTTACAGCGGCAGATGCAGCTGCGGCCAGGAGCATGAAATGGTCACCCGGGCAGCGGTCATCGAAAGCGGCTGTCTGAAAAGACTGGATGAGCTTCTTCGGGAGCACGGCATCAGCGGAAAGCGCTGTGTGCTCTACGGTGAAAACTCCTACAAGGCCACGGCCGACAGGCACCCGGAGGCATATCAGGAGATTATCCTCAAGTCTGAGGGCTTACATGCAAATGAAGTCTCCACCGCGGAAGTTCTTTCAAAGATGAAAGAAGATGTGGAGCTGATTATAGCCGTCGGCAGCGGCACCATTCATGACATTGCCCGCTACTGCGCCCATGAGCGGGGCATCCGCTTCGTGTCTGCCCCCACCGCCGCCAGTGTGGATGGCTTCTGCAGCACCGTTGCCGCCATGACATGGTACGGATACAAAAAGACCATGACCGCCGTGGCGCCTGAGATAGTCATTGCGGACACCGATATAATAAAGAACGCGCCTGCGGAGCTTGTCCGCAGCGGAATCGGCGATATAATGGCGAAGTATACAGCCCTTGCCGAGTGGCAGATAGCCCATGAGCTCACCGGCGAGTATCTCTGCCCGGTTATCTTTGAGCTGATGCAGAAAGCGGCTGACACCGCCATGGAAAGTGTGCCCGGCATCCTCAAAGGCGAGGATGCGGCCTATGAAAATATTACATATGCTCTGGTGATGAGCGGCATTGCCATGCAGATGATGGGTAACTCCCGCCCTGCCTCCGGAGCAGAGCACCACATATCCCACATGATCGAGATGGAGCCCGAAGCCTTCACTGTCCGCTTCCCCGCTCTCCACGGTGAAAAGACCGGTGTGGGCACGGTGGTGGCTGCAGGGGAGTATTACAGGCTGGCTGAAATTGAGGATATAGGCCCCTGTGTGAAGGACTATGCCCCGGTCAGCGATGAAAAGCTAAGAAGCTTCTTCGGAGAAAAACTGGCAGGCGCAATTATCTCTGAAAACGAGAAGGACAGTCTTGCCGCTGTCACAAAGGAAAAGCTTACAGAGCTCTGGCCGAGGGTCAGGGAGATAATTCATAAAATACCCAGGGCAGAAGATTTGTATGCTCTTCTGGAACAGCTGGAGGCAAAACGCAGCCTTGAAGACATCGGAGTTTCCGGTGAAGACCTGCTGCCGCTTCTGGAGTATTCACCTCTTGTGCGCAATCGTCTGACGCTTATGCGTATCCGTCGGATGATCGATATACAGTAAACAAAAAACTTACATAATAAGGAGAAAAGATCAGTGAGCGTTGGCATTGGCATCAAGCATGCATTAAAGAAGTACGGGGAGAATGTCATCATCCCCGACCTGAGCGTTGACATCAAAGAGGGCGAATTCTTCACCCTGCTTGGACCCTCCGGCTGCGGAAAGACCACTCTGCTGCGTATGATCGCAGGCTTCAACAGCATTGAGGGCGGCGATTTCTACTTTGGTGAAAAGCGCATCAATGACCTTGACCCCGCAAAGAGAAACATCGGCATGGTTTTCCAGAACTACGCCATCTTCCCCCACTACACTGTTCGCAAGAATGTTGAGTTCGGCCTGAAGAACAGAAAGCTGCCTGCAGACAAGGTCAAGGAGCAGACCGACAAGTTCATGAAGCTGATGCAGATCGAGGAGTATGCAGACCGTCTGCCCGAGCGTCTGTCCGGCGGCCAGCAGCAGCGTGTTGCTCTGGCAAGAGCACTGTGCATCAGCCCTGATGTTCTGCTGATGGACGAGCCCCTCTCCAACCTGGACGCGAAGCTCCGCGTTGAGATGCGTACCGCAATCAAGAACCTGCAGCACGATGTTGGCATCACCTGTGTCTATGTTACCCATGACCAGGAGGAGGCCATGGCTGTTTCCGACCGTATCGCTGTTATGAGCGGCGGCGTTATCCAGCACATCGGCACCCCCAAGGACATCTACCAGCGCCCCGCAAACCTGTTCGTCGCAACCTTCATAGGCCGCACCAATGTGCTTAAGGGCAGGATGGATGTGGGAAACGGCGTTGCAAAGCTGAGCCTCTGCGGCCACACTGTTGAGCTGGACACTGTTGCAGCCGAGAACATGCAGTCTCAGGAGGTTGTCGTCAGCGTCCGCCCCGAGGAGCTGCTGCTCAACCGCGATGCCAGCGCTCCCGGCATCAAGGCTGTTGTCAAGGATGCAGTCTTCCTTGGCCTGAACACCCATTACTTTGTAAAGCTCTCCACCGGCGAGGATGCCGAGATCATTCAGGAGTCCTCCATCGAGGATACCCTCAGCGCAGGCGCTGAGATCTCTCTGGGCATCAACACCGATAAGGTCAATGTCTTCACTGCCGACGGCGCAGAGAATATCCTCACCGGCGTGAAGAATGACAATGCCTAAGGAGTACAGCTATGGCAGGTAAAAAGAAGTTTGAACTGTGGACAGTGGTCTCCATCGTAATGATGCTGGCCTTCCTGCTGTTCCTTGTATATCCCATGTTCGGTCTGCTCAAGCAGTCCGTTATCAGTCCTGAGGGAACTTTCAGCTTTGACCAGTTCGTAAAGTTCTTCAGCAAGTCCTATTATACCGACACCATTTTAAACAGTATGAAGGTCACCCTGTCTGTCACCGCAGTGGCCCTTCTGCTGGGCATCCCCTTTGCTTATTTTTACTCCTTCTATAAGCTCAAGGGCGCAAAGCTGCTGTTTATCCTGTCCATTCTCTGCTGTATGTCCGCCCCCTTTATCGGCGCATACTCCTGGATCATGCTGCTGGGCCGCAGCGGTGTCATCACTGTGTTCATCAAGGATCTGTTCGGCATAAAGCTTGGCAGTATCTACGGCTTCAAGGGCATACTGCTGGTTCAGTCCTTAAAGTTCTTCCCTCTGGTATTTATCTACATGAACGGTGCTTTCAAGAATATCGACAACACCCTGATGGAGGCATCCGCCAACATGGGCTGCACCGGTGTGCGCCGCCTGTTCAAGATAGTTCTGTCCCTGTCCATGCCCACCATTCTGGCAGCAGCCCTGATGGTATTCATGCAGGCCTTTGCGGACTTCGGCACCCCCATGCTCATCGGCGAGGGCTTCCAGACCTTCCCGGTTCTGATCTATAATCAGTATCTGGGCGAGAACGGCACCGACTTTAACTTCGCGGCAGCTCTGGCGGTTATAGCAATTATTGTTACAGCCATCGTATTCTTCTTCCAGAAGTGGGCAACCAGCCGCTTCAAGTTCTCCATGAATGCTCTGCACCCCGTGGAGAAGAAGGATGCAAAGGGTCTGAGCGGCTTCCTGATGCACGCTTACTGCTATCTCCTCACCGGCATTGCTTTCATGCCTCAGCTGTACATAATTTACCTCTCCTTCCGCAACTGCTCCGGCGCTATCTTCAAGCCCGGCTACTCTCTGGTAAACTACGAAAAGGCTGTTGACAAGCTGCTGGGCCGCTCCATCGCAAACACCACCATCATGGGCTTTGCGGCTCTGGCTATCATCATTATCATTGCGGTTTTGATTGCATACCTTGTTGTCCGCCGCTCCAACGTCATGAATAACGCCATCGACACCATCGCCATGCTGCCCTACATCATGCCCGGCGCTGTTATCGGTCTGGCTCTGCTGCTGGCATTCGCCAAGAAGCCCTTCGCTCTGGGCGGTACCATGACAATCATGATCCTGGCTCTGGTTATCCGCCGTCTGCCATACACAATCCGTTCGGCAACGGCCACGCTGATGCAGATATCCATGAGTATAGAAGAAGCGGCCATCAGCCTTGGCGCATCCAAGCTCAAGACCTTTACCCGCATCACTGTTCCAATGATGGCAAACGGTATCATGTCCGGCGCTATCCTCAGCTGGGTTGCGATCGTTACGGAGCTCTCCTCCAGCATCATCCTGTATAACAACAAGACCATTACCCTTACAATGTCCACCTATGTTGCCATCTCCCGCGGCAACTATGGCCTTGCCGCGGCATTCGCAGCTATATTGACGGTGGTCACCGCACTGTCCCTGCTGCTGTACCTGCGCATCACCAAGTCCGAGGACATCAATCTCTAGTCTCAATTAGCGGAAAACCGCTGTGAGTAATAAAAAATCCGAAAAGGAGAATGAAAAAATGAAGAAAGTTCTGGCTATCCTGATGGCACTGGTTATGGTGCTTGGTCTGGCAGCCTGCGGCGGCAGCAGCGATACTCCCGCAGAAACTACCACTACCACCACTACTACCGAGACCACCACTACCACCACCACCGAGACCCCCGCTGAGCCTGTTGCTGAGCCTGTTGCTGAGCCCGAAGGCGATCTGGTTCTCTACTGCACCATGACTGAGAACGACATTGACGCTCTGCTGAACGCATTCGGCGAGAAGTACCCCAAGATCAATGTTGAAGTTGTTAACGGTTCCGCCGGCGAGCTGGTCACCCGTCTGACCGGTGAGGCTGCCAACCCTGTTGGCGACCTGGTATGGGGCGGCATGGCTGATTCCGACGGCGACAAGAACGCAAACATCTTTGAGGCATGGGTATCCGAGTACGACGCTGAGAACATGGAAGGCTACACCTCTCCCAACGGCCTGTACTCCATGGATCACCTGTCCACCGTTGTTTTCTGTGTTAACACCGAGCTGGAAGCTGAGCTGGGCCTGAACATCCAGTCCTACGAGGATCTGCTGGATCCCAAGCTGAAGGGCCAGATCACCACTGCTGACCCCAACAGCTCCTCCTCCGCATGGAACAACCTGTCCAACATCTTCGCAGTATACGGCAACGACACCGAAGAGTGCTGGAGCTACATCGAGAAGCTGATGCCCAACCTGGTTATGCTGGGCTCCTCCTCTCAGGTCTTTAAGCAGGTACAGCAGGGCGAGTACGTTGTAGGTCTGACCTACGAAGACGGTGCAGTCACTCTGGTTAAGGACGGCGCTGACAACATCCGCCTCCAGTACCCCACCAACGGCACTTCCGCTTCCGCATTCGGCTGCGGCCTTGTTAAGGGCGGCCCCAACCCCGAGAATGCTAAGCTGATGATCGACTTCATCTGCTCCGCAGAAGGCCAGTCCGCTATCGCTGCAAACCAGGAAGGCACCCTGCGCTACACCAACAAGGGCTTCACCCTGCCCGAGGGCGCATGGCTGGCTGACTCCAGCGAGATCACCTGGGTTGTCCGTGATGTTGAGTACCTCACCGCTAACAAGACCTCCATTCTGGAGCACTGGAACGAGCTGTGGGCAAATGCAGGCGGCACCGACCTGGTCCAGAAGTAATTTTCTTTAATTTAAAAACACAAGAGCGCGAAAGCGCTCTTGTGTTTTGAGACTGTCAAAAAACCAGGGATCCGTCTGCCGGAAATGGCAGAGCGGGGGTGCGCGAGGGGGTTAAGACCCGCCTCGCGTTCCAATAAACTCCAGCAATAAGCCTGATATATCAGGCGTTTGCCGAGCGAAGCGAGATTTTTCGCAATATCACGCTTTTGCGAAAAATGTGGAGATTGAAGCGGTCAAAAAAGTCTTATCAGACTTTTTTGACAAGCTGAAAACACAAGAGCGCGAAAGCGCTCTTGTGTTTTGTAAATAGCTGATGTTGTTTTCTCTCCTCTTTTGGAGAGAAGGGAAAAGAGTATCAGAAAAAATATTCTGTGGGAGATATTGCTATGAAAATGTATGACAAGCCCGCCAGTCTGGAAAAATATCTGAATCAGGAGCTGGAGTGCAGCTGCGGCAGAACTCACTATGTGCCCATCAAGGCCGTAGCCATCGGCCCCGGCGCTCTCAATAAGCTGCCTGACTATGTGGAAGAATACGGCTATAAGCGCCCCTACATTATCTGTGACGAGATAACCTACAAGGTTGCCGCCCGGCGCTGCGAGGAGCTGCTGGAGACAAGAGGAATAAAGCCTGTCACAAAAAAGCTCCAGCACCTTGGCTTTGACGAGGCAACTCTGGGCGAGATCGTCATTGGTATGCCTGTGGACTGCGATCTGATGATCGCCGTTGGTACCGGCTCCATTACCGACATGATCCGCTACTCCAGCTACAAGCTCCGCCTGCCATGCTTTACCGTTGCCACCGGCGCCCCGATGGATGGTTTTGCCGCCAGCATCGGCATCATGAATGTGAACAATCTCAAAGCCACCATGCAGGCCCACAATACCGAGATAATCATCGGTGATACCGATATTCTCAAGGGCGCACCCTACTGGATGGCTGTTGCAGGCTTCGGTGATCTTATCGGCAAGCTGACCTGCCTAAACGACTGGGAGCTTGCAAGGATCATCAACAATGAGCACTACTGCCCCAATATTGTTGAACTTGTGAAGGACTGCGTCAGCAATGTCCTGAAAGACAGTCAGCGCATCAAGGAGAAAGACCCCGAGGTTCTGGGCAATGTAATGACCGGCCTGTGTCTCTCCGGCGCCGCAATCAGCCTTTACGGCGATTCCCGCCCCGCCTCCGGCGCGGAGCACCATATGTCCCATTACTGGGAGGTAGTTTTCGAGCAGAAGGGCGAGAGCCACGCAATGCACGGCGAGCAGGTTGCCGTGGGCACAGTTCTGGTTCTGATGCTGGCAGAAGAGCTCCTTAAAATCAAGCCCGACTTTGAGAAAGCCCGTGCCTTTGCCAGAAGCTATGACAAGGCTGCGTGGGAGCAGGAGATCCACCGCGCTTATGGTACTGCCGCCGGCGAGGTTTTCGAGATCGAGGCCAAGGCAAAGAAAAATGATGTTGATAAGCGTCTTAATAGGATTGACAGCATGGAGAAAAACTGGGATACTATTGTCGCTCAGCTGAAAACTCTCCCCTCCGCCGCATATCTGAGAGATCTGCTCAGGGATATCGGCTGCCCCGCCACCCCTGCGGATATCAAGGTGGACGATGCGATCTTGAAGGATACCTTCATGTACTGCAAGGAGACCCGCCCCCGCTATACTATCTTCCAGACAGTGTATGATCTGGGCCTGATGGATGAGCTTTCAGACAGAATTATCAATGCCCTCAAATAAGGAGGAAATGAAAAGATGGAAATAAAGGAACTTGAACTTATTGCCGCCAAGGGCCGTCTGCTCAGTGTGGATGCTATCCACACCGCAGCTTCCGGTCACCCCGGCGGCTCTCTGTCCTGCATGGACGCGCTGACCGCCCTGTACTTCAGCGAAATGAAAGTGGATACCAAGAACCCCCGGTGGGCAGACCGCGACCGCTTTGTGCTCTCCAAGGGCCACTGCGCCCCCGCACTGTACGCAATTCTTGCTCTCAAGGGATTCTTCCCCGTGGAGGATATGAAGCTGCTGCGCTCTATCAAGGCACATCTGTCCGGCCACCCCGATATGCGCCATGTGCCCGGCGTGGATATGTCCACCGGCTCTCTGGGCCAGGGTCTCAGCTGTGCTGTGGGCATGGCTATGACCGCAAAGCACCTGAAGAAGGACTACCGCACTTATGCAATCTGCGGCGACGGTGAGATAAATGAGGGCCAGATCTGGGAAGCTGCCATGGCAGCTGCCAAGTGGGAGTTGGACAATCTCTGCGCATTTGTTGATGTTAACCGCCTGCAGATCGACGGCGAGACCAGGGATGTTATGCCCTCCGAGCCTCTTGACAGGAAGTTTGAGGCTTTCAACTGGCATGTTATTAAGATAGACGGCCACAGCTTTGAGCAGATCCTCTCCGCTCTTAAAGAGGCCCGCGATACTAAGGGCAAGCCCACCGCCATCATCATGGAGACCATCAAGGGCAAGGGCGTAAGCTTTATGGAAAATCAGGCCGGCTGGCACGGCAAGGCTCCCAATGACGAGCAGTTTGAAACTGCCAAGGCCGAGCTGGAAGCAAAGATCAAGGAACTGGAGGGCAAGTAAGATGGCAGGAAAAGTAGCAACACGCAACGCCTATGGCGAGGCCCTTGTAGAGCTTGCTGAGAAGTACCCCGAGCTTGTGGTTCTGGATGCAGACCTTGCAGGCGCAACCATGAGTAAGTTTTTTGCGGCAGCCTACCCCGAGAGATTCTTTGACTGCGGCATTGCCGAGGCCAACATGACCGGTATCGCGGCCGGCATGGCGGCAGC
>CAZYTE010000008.1:0-21312 GCA_964649425.1 uncultured Oscillospiraceae bacterium | reverse complement strand
GCCCGAGGATGTCAGCGAGGATCAGATGGTTCTGCTGGCAAGGGATATCGCAAAGAAGATCGAGGAAGAGCTGACCTATCCCGGTCAGATCAAGGTCCACCTTCTCCGCGAGACCAAGGCTGTGGACTACGCAAAGTAATCAAAGCAATAAGAAAGCTTCCGTCAACAGACGGAAGCTTTTTTCGTTTATTTGATTCTTTCTCTGCTTGTCATATACAGTATGGTGGGGACTGTGGCCATGGTCAGGCAGGTGAAGCTCATCACTGAGTAGCAGAGCTTGTACCAGTCGCCGTGGCGCTGGATAAGGTACTCAAAATAGCCTGTGCAGCCAACTGCCGCAAGGAATACCGCCCAGAGAATGTAATGATAAGGGCGGATGCCGTTGGCTTTGATGGAGATAATGCTGTAATAGGCTATGATGCCCACGAAGAATACCGCGCAGAGGATCTGCATCAGGCTCACAAAGCCGTTGGAGCGCAGGAAGCTGGAGTCGTATCTGGAGCTGTCTATAACGAACTCAATGGCGCTGAAAAACAACAGGAATACAAGCGCGGTGTGGCCCCGCTGGATGCCTTTCTTCATGCGGAATTTTCTGCATCTGCCGTAAAAGGAGATCATTGCAAAGCAAAGAATCAGAAGCAGCAGAAAGGACACGAAGAAGCTGGCAAAGCGGTACTGGATATCACCGTCTGTGGTGGCGATGCCGGAGCCTATGGGCAGCATCTGGAAGCGGGGATCGCTAATGACCACCTTGCCCCTGCAGAAATTTGTAAACAAAGAGCTGAGGCGGATAAGGGCAAAGCCAAGGGCGGCTCCGGGAGAGAGCGCATCAAAAAGCTCTGCAAGGCTGTCTGCAAAGCCAAACTTTACAACGATTATTGCGGCAACCGCCACGCCCAGCATCACACCCGGCAGGCAGTAGCCGCCGGCTGAGTAGTCGGTCAGCGCGGATGCCAGGCCAATATACTGCTCAGTATGGCAGTACCAGTGGATAAACCTTGCGAAAAACACGGAAAGACAAATGGCAATAGGCAGGAAAACCCACATCGCAAGGGCGGTTCCACCATTGGCGGTATACAGCGAATAGCTTACACAGAACCATGCCGCTATGGCAAGGCAAATGATTATGGAGCTCCAGTAAATGGCCGTGCTGCCGACGTATATTGCTATGGTCTCCATCAGCCCACCTCCGTTTCAGGGATCGCTGTGGCAAAATAGATTATGTCGCTCATCTCGCGCTCGATGCCCCAGTCAACTTTGTTGACCGTTTCGCCCTCCATAACCATGACGGAGGTCTGGCCGCCGTCCAGAGTATAGGCCTTATAACAGCCCTTGTCATACATAAAGCGGCCAAGCTCATTGATGGTGGCGGTAACAGTGTAGCCCTCCTCATAGTTTACGGTCATGAGCAGGTAGTGCAGCTCATCGAGCATGCCGATGGCGGCGCGGGAATAGGTCTGGTCAACCTCGCCTATGGGGTAGCCGGGTATCCATCTGAGCTCGCCATTGTCTATAAGTACCGGGCCGAAAGCTATGGCAAAGGTGCAGTCATTGTCGTCCATGAAGGTCTGGGCATCTTCCCAGGTGGTGATATCACCGGAGTAGGCGAAGAGCATATCACCGTCAGCAGTGAAGAAGCAGGAGTCAACAGAGCCGGGGCCGCAGCGGTAGATCTGCCGCTGGTAGCCGGTGATGCCCATGTTTCTGAAGGCATAGAAGTCGCCGTTAATGGCAATTACGGAGTTTGCCTGCTTGGCAAGGTCTGTGGCTTTCATCTGGACGCTGGAGCCGTAGGTGTCCTCGGACAGCTTTCTGCGAAGCTGGGAGCCGTCAGCGATCCTCACCTCGGCAATGGTGCACACCCTGTCGTCGATCACTTCTTTCCATGCGATGACCAGTATGGTGTCATCCAGATAGTATCTGATCTCAGAGCCCTCAAGGAAGTCCACATTGGGGTCCCAGATCACCTCCTGACCCTCCAGAAGCTCGGAGGCAGAGTCGATCACAGCCTGAATATCGGCCGGATTACTTGTCCTGCCGTAGCAGGCCTGATTGGGCTTGGGGGCCACAGTGATGCCTTCATCAAGGGCATAGCGCTTTCTGATATAGGCAAGATCACCCAAAGCATCGCTGGCAAAATTATTTACATATTGATTCAGGCTGTTCACAAGGTCAATTTTGCTGTCAGCGCCGGTGGCCTTGGAAACCGCGCCGGTGTCAGGGTGAACGTTGAAGATTACCCAGCAGAGCATGAAAAGAGAAATAAGGGCAAAAACGATGCCGATGATTCGGCCTGCGGGAGATTCCGGCTTGAAAGCAGGGGCCTTTTTTCCTTTCTCCGCAGCAGGCTGCCCGGATTTCTTGGGCTTTAAAGCCCTCTCCTTCTTTATCCGGCGGGGCGTTTCCTCCTCAATGGCAGGGCGGACCGGGCCTTCAGGCTCCTGCTGTACCTGAATGGGAGGCTGAGATCTGGGCCGCGGTTTAAAACTTTCCCAATCGGCAGAGCTCTCCGGTTCCCCCCGTTCGACAGATTCCGCTTCTGCGGAAGCATATACTTTTACAGGCTCCGGCCCGGCATTTTTTTCACTTTCAGAAAGCGTGCTGCCAGGTTCTGAGAATTCAGCCAGGATCTTGTCGATCTCTATGCCGAAATCACTTTTTTTGTCTGTCATCGGAAGCCTCCATTAATACGCAATGCCGCCCATGAGCGCTTTAAGCAGCGCCTGATCGGGAATTATCAGCCAGCGGCCGTCCTCATACTCCAGCTGCAGCTGGATGCCGGTGGTAACATAGTATTTTCCGGCGGATTTGAGCACCTCTTCCACCGCTGCGGCATAGGCGTCCCCAGTGACTTCGGGCAGATATTTGTTGTTTTCGTCATACACCTCTGCCTTTGGGCGGGCCATTACGATCTCTTCAAGTTTTTGGGTGAGTGCTGCCTGCACATCAGCCTGCATGGCGCTTAAATCCAGATAGGTGAACTGAAGCTGCTGGTTGGCAGAAAGCTTATTCACATTGCACTGACCGTAAAGCTCATAGGAATAGCTCTCCCTCAGTGCCTTATAGATCATTTTGCCCACTTCGTCAGAGGGAGTATTTTCAAGACCGAGGCTGCTGTAAGCGCTGAGATAACTGTAAGCCGTGGCGTAATCTTCTGCAGCCAGAGAATCAAAAAAGCCTGTGACGGACTGCTGAGGATCTCCCTGAGGTTTGGCGATCAGGATTCCCGCAGAGCTTGCCAGAAGGCAGAGCAGGGCGGCAAGGGAGCTAAGGGCGACAGCAAGGCTGCCCCATAAAACATTCATCTTGTATTTTCTGCTGCATCGGATAACCGCCACAAGAGCGAGAGCTGTACCGATCACAATGGCCAAAAATATCAGCAGAGGTGATATTCCAATGGCTGTCCTGGATTTTGCGGATGGGAGTTCTTTTGTGGGCTCATTAGGGGAGCCAATGAGGGAAGTTGACTCCGTCAGCTCCTTTGCTGCTTCAGCAGCCTCGGCAGTGATGCGTCGGACTTCGGCTTCAGCCTCTGCTTCAGCGGAAAGACGCTCTGCCCTGTGATAATTTGTGTAGTCACACATAAGGGTGCAGTAGTCAGCCATAAGCTCATAGGCGTTTGCGACGCCTGCGGTGAACATAACAATGACTATGGGGTCATCGGTGTATACGATGCCCACATCGTTCATGTGCAGCAGCCAATCCTCCTGCCAGTAGCCGTATTTGTGGGCTATCTCATAGCGATCCTCATGCAGAGCGAAGTAGTTGTCGGGCTCAGCTTCCTTCATTGTGTCAATTATCTTTGGGAAGCGCTCAGACTCATGGTAAAGAGTCTTCAGGCAGGTCACATACTGGCGGGCGGTGTAACGCTCGTTATAGTACTGTGGGTCAACTGTCTCAGTGTCAACTCCCAGATACTGGGCGATATAGTTGAGAAAACCCTGGTAGCTGCCGCCCAGAGTGAACATGAGAGAACCGGAGAGATCGTTGTTTGAGTTGATGATGGATTCGCGCATCATGTACTCGTAGGGGTAGTAGGGCATAGGCGTGTCCCAGTCAAACTCCCCGTTATAGATCTTCTCGGCAAAAGCCATGTTCAGGGGTACCTTGTATATGCTGGCGCCGAGCATATATTTGTCCGGCTGATAAAAATGCTCCTCACCGGTGACAGTGTTGTAATAGCCCAGCGCAATGCGGTCATGGTCAATGCCGTATTCTGCGAAAAGATCGGCCACCACATCGTCCCAGCTGCGGTCCTTGAAATAATCGCCGGAGCTGTCCAGTGCGGATGCCTGAGGCACCATGACAAAGAGCAGACAGAGTACTGCCGCCAGAGAAATTATTCTTCGAAACTGCTTCATTTGAATCTCCGTATTAATAAGACATACTTCGTACATTTTACCATTATATTCGGCAATTTCAAGGATAAGCTTTGTCAAAAGTGAGAATTTTCCCCCAATCTGGGTATCATAAATAGCGGGAGGGAGAAAAATGAACATTCCAAATATTATAAGCTGCATCAGGATCATGCTGGTGCCGCTGTTTGTGCATTTTTATATCAGCGGCAGTATCCGGGCTGCCGCGGCGGTGCTGTTGGCATGTGCGCTGTCAGATATGCTGGACGGCATGATCGCCCGGAGATTCAATATGGTGACCGATCTGGGGAAAATCCTTGACCCGGTGGCGGACAAGCTCATCCAGGCCGCCATGATGCTCTGCCTTGCATTGAAGATTCCACGGCTGTGGATCCTGCTGGGGCTGCATATTTTCAGGGAGCTTATCCTGGCGGCGATGGGCTTTTATGTGATGCGCGCAACCGGCCTGGTGTGCGGGGCAAAGTGGTATGGGAAACTGTGCACAGCCTTTATCTATGCTTCCATGCTCACGCTTCTGGCTGTGCCTGGCATACCGGATAGATTTGTCACAATGCTGATATTTGTCTGCGCGGCGCTTATTGCGATGTGCCTTTTCATGTATTTTTCGGTCTATCTGCGTGTGCTCCGCCGGCGCAGGATCACATAAGCTTTTCCAGATCAAAAAGCTCCTGCATCATATTAAGCAGTCTGCTGTCAGGCTGCTGGCCAAAGAATGCGGCACCTGCCAAAGAATATTCATTTATCAGCTCCAGCTTTAAAAGCAGGCTCTTAACATCCTCAAAGTAGACCGCGAATCGCTGCCGGTCAGAGGCGGCAAAGCAGAAAAATGGAGTTTGGAAAAGCCTGTCAAAGCCGATGGCGGAATTATTGGAAACCGCCAGAGACTGAGCGATGTGGTGGTTTATGCTGTCAGCTCTTTGGCCCTGCCGCCAGGGCAGCCTCCAGCGGTAGCCGTGGTCGGATATACCCAGAAGCAGCTTTGAGCCGGGGATGTGATCGAGTGCATAGCCTATGCTTTGCCGCAGCTTATGCAGCGGAGCTGAGGCCTGCGGGGCAGAGTCAGCGTGACCCCAGTCATAGCACTGGAGCAGAATGTAATCGCAAAAATTGCCCAGGGCATCAAAATCCAAAGCGCCTGCCGCGGGTGAGCAGTCTTGTTCACCGAGTCGGGGCGGGGCCGAAAACAGCAGATATTTTCCCTGCCGGTGCAATGCCTCCGAAAGCTCCTCCAGAAGCATGGACAAATTATCCCTGTCAAAGGGCCTTGCATATGCAAACTGCAGACACAGGCCGCCGAAATTGCCGTTTTCCAGAGCTTCCGATATCTGCTCACAAAACCCGGCCCGACTGTCACAGTCCTGCAGCAGATGGTGCAGGGCGTCGCTGTCATAGGCAGAGCTTTCATCCCGATTGCTCACCGACAGAACGGGGAGTATGCCATGAGTACGAAAGCAGGCGGACTGGGCGAAGGATGCCGGGGCAAGCCTGCCCTCGGGCAGCAGTCTGCCGTTGCAGAAAACCATGGCGCTCAAATAAGGCGCCAGCTCCCGCTGAGTGCTGTCAGGCAGTCTGCGGCTGCTGCACAGGAAAAACCGGGCAGGATTCTTTTCCGACTTGCTGCCGCCCGGGATCAGCAGCGATAAGCCCTCCGGCAGTGTGCAGGCCGTACCGAGCCGGTTCAATCGGATAAGCTCGGCCGCATCTGTATGGAAGCGGCGGGCGATGTTATATACGGTGTCTTTGCTGCGGCAGGTGTAAATTTCCATAGTTGCTCCTTACTTGTGCGCTGTGATATAATCGATACTGATAAATTATATGAACGGAGGCGTACCATATATGGCAAAGGTGATACCCAAAAGAGATCAGGTTCCCGAGAAGGACACCTGGGATCTGAGCGGCCTGTTTGAAAGCGACGAGGCCTGGCTCAAGGAATACGAGGCCCTGAAGTTGGTTCCGGAGGAGCTCGCTCAGTACAGCGGCACTCTTGGAGACAGCGCAGAGCAGCTTTTAAGCTACCTAAAGCTGGATGACAGCCTTTCCCTGCGCCTTGAAAGCCTGGTGGGCTACGCCAACTGTAAGGCGGACCAGGATACTTCCAATGGTTTCTATCAGGATCTCCGCGGCAAGGCCATCGGCCGCTGCGTGGAGATCTCCAGTGCCGCCGCGTTTGCAACACCGGAGATAATGGCCATAGATGATGACAGGCTGAACCTTTTCTACATCGCTCAGCCTGAGCTTGAGACCTACCGCCGCTGCCTCTACCGCATCCGCCGGAGAGCTGAGCATATCCTCTCTCCCGCTGAGGAGAAGCTGCTGGCTGCCGCCGGTGAAATGGCAGACGGCCCGGACAATATCATTGGCGTATTCAGAAATGCGGACCTCAAGTTCCCGCCTGTGTCCGACTCCGTGGGTGAAATGCACCAGCTCACCACCGGCTCCTTTGTACCCTTGTTGGAGAGCGAGGACAGGGGCTTGCGCAAAAACGCCTTCGAGGCCTACTTCGGCAAGCTGGGCGAGTATAAAAACACTGTTGCCGCCACTCTGGATGCTCAGTTCAAGCAGCTGAAGTTCTTCTCCAATGCGAGGCGCTACGGCAGCACCCTTGAGGCATCCCTTGACAGGACCGAAGTTCCCGTAGCTGTGTACCTGAACCTTATCGATGCTGTCCATGCCAATCTGGACAAGATGTATAAATATGTCAGCCTGCGCAAGAAGCTGCTGGGAGTGGATGAGCTGCATATGTACGATGTTTACACCCCGGTGGTACAGGCAGCATCTGAGAATATAAGCTTTGATGAGGCCAAGGAGACCGTGCTGGAAGCTCTGCAGGTTCTGGGCGAAGACTACACCGGCACTCTGAAGGAGGGCTTTGAGAAGCGCTGGATAGATGTCTACGAAAACGAGGGCAAGCGCAGCGGCGCATACTGCTCCGGCACTGCCAGACCCCATCCCTATGTGCTTTTAAACCATAAGGATAATCTCAACAGTATGCTGACCCTTGCCCATGAGATGGGCCACGCTCTGCACAGCTATTACAGCAGCAAGCATCAGCCTGTCTGCACCAGCGACTATGTGATCTTTGTGGCCGAGGTGGCCTCCACCTGCAACGAGGTTTTGCTGCTGCGCCACCTGCTGAAGAAAACGGAAGACAAAAAGCAGAGAGCTTTTCTTATAAACCACTTCCTGGAGGGCTTCAAGGGCAGCGTGTACCGCCAGACCATGTTTGCCGAGTTCGAGCTGGAGATGGGCCGCATGGCAGAGCGGGGTGAGACTCTGACTGCCGACGCCCTGTGTGAAAAATACCATGAGCTCAACAAGCTCTATTTCGGCCCGGATATGGTTTCTGATGATGGCATTGCCCTGGAGTGGGCAAGAGTGCCCCATTTCTTCTATAACTACTATGTCTTCCAGTATGCCACCGGTTACTCCGCGGCAGTTGCCATTGCAAACCGTATCCTGTCCGGGGCTGAGGGGGCGGTTGAGGACTACAAGCGTTTCCTGTCCTCCGGCGGCAGTGATGATCCCATCAGTCTGCTGAAGATCGCCGGCGTTGATATGAGCAGTCCCGAACCCATAAATTCCGCTCTGCAGCTTTTTGCTGAGCTTGTGGACGAAATGGAGCGGCTTTTGTAGGCAAAACCTGTAAAAAACAGCAGATTTGCGAACCTTTTGGACCGGATTCTACCCTGAGTAGAGTCCGGTTCCGCTGTTTTCTACCCCGTCTCCGCCTTTGATATAGCCGCTTTGGGGCAACGGAACTTGCTTTTTGACCGGTGTTTAATTTATAGTAGTCCAGCGGGAGTCGAACACACGCCGCATTTCGGCGGCCCTGTCAGGCTCTTTTGGACTTGTCGTCCTTGACTTGCGTCAGCAAGCCTGCGTCCTCCGCATCCAAAACAGCTCAAACATTTCTCGCCGAAATGTGCAAAGCAGTTTTTTCGGAGCGGATTTTTGTCCGGACGAGGCATTGTCCGCAGGTAATCCTTGGTGGCTTGCCAGGGACAATAACGAAGTATGGGCGGAAATCCGCCCGATAAAAACCGATGCGGGTTCAACGCCCGTTGGACTAAATTCATACGCCTCAGGAGGTCTGCGAATATGAGCTTTGCTGTTGTCACCGATACATCCGCCAATCTGCTAAACTGCCATGTATCCGAAAGGAATATTCATGTGGTGCCCTTTTCATACTATGTGGAAGGCGAGGAGCGCACCTGTCTGGATACGGACAGCTTTAATGGTGATGAATACTATGCCATGATAAAGCAGGGGGTAAATGTGACTACCTCTCAGGTCACTCCCCAGCGCTACATCGACTGCTTTGAGCCCATCCTCAGGTCCGGCAGCGATATTGTATATATCAGCATGTCCTCCGGCATCAGCGGCTCCTGCAACTCCGCAAGGATCGCGGCCGGCGAAATGATGGAGCAGTACCCCGGCAGAAAGGTTGCCGTTATCGATACCCGGGGCGCGTCTCTGGGCGAGGGCCTGGTGGCACTAAAGGCGGCCGACTGCAGAGATGAGGGCATGAGCCTGGATGACGCGCTGCCGGTTCTGGAGAGCATGGTGCAGTGCATGTGCCAGGTGTTCACTGTGGACGATCTCATGCATCTGCGAAAGGGCGGCAGACTTTCCAATCTTTCCGCTGTTGTGGGCACCGTTTTGCAGATAAAGCCTATCCTCATCGGCAACAACAACGGCCAGATAGTGGCCATTGCCAAGATCCGCGGCAGAAAGCGCTCGATTGAGGAGCTGGCAGCGCGCTATGACAGACTGGTGCATGACCATGAAAATGCCATCATTGGCATTGCTCAGGCAGGCTGCAGACAGGATGCTGACTATCTGATTGAGCTTCTCAACAAGAACAAGCCTCCCAAGCAGATCATAAATGTGGAGTATGAGCCCGTTACAGGCTCCCATGTGGGCCCGGGAGCTTTGGCTCTGTTCTTCCCCAGCCACGAAGATGTAAGAAATATGGATAAGTAATTTAAATGACACAGTCGTACTTGACTGTGTCATATTTTTTCAATAATATGTAGAAAAAAACTTGTGCGAGGTACAGTCTATGGATCACATTGAATCCGCCTGCTGTTTTGACAGCAGTGCATATACCGGCAGCCCCGACACTGCCCCCACCAAAAAGGCCTTTGATGTGCCGGCGGTAATTGCCCGGCTTGACGGACTATATAACGGCGGCAGAGAAAAAGAGGCCGAGGGCTTCCTTTGTGAGCACAGGGATGCGGCCCGCGCCTGCGGTGACTGGAGAGCGGAGCTTTCCATGATCTCGGAGCTTATGGGCCACTACCGCAGAGATAAAAATGAGCAGGCGGGTCTGAATGCTGTGTGGCAGGGCCTGGATATTATAAAGGAGCACAGAATGGGCAGCACCGTATCCGGCGCTACCGTGATGCTCAATGCCGCTACTACCCTCAAGTGCTTCGGAAAGCCGGAGGAGTCGGTGAAAATTTTCAGCCATGTGGCCAGAGTTTATGCCGACAATCTGGACCCCAAGGACTATCGCTTTGCGGGGCTTTATAACAATATGGCCCTGTCTTACTGCGATGTGGGCGATTATCAGCAGGCCGAGATGTATTTTAAAATGGCCATACGCATAATGGAGGGCTGCAACGAGCCGGGCAACGAGATGGCCGTCACCTTCTGCAACATGGCGGAGATGTATGATAAGATGGATCAGGGAAATCCCAGAGTGGGCCGTTATATGGAATACGCATGGGAGATTCTCAATTCCCCGGAGCTTACAAGGGACGGCTACCATGCCTTCACGGTTTCAAAGTGCTGGCCCACTTTTGAGCACTTTGGATTCTTTGTATGGGCGGAGGAACTGAAGCAGCGTGCGGAGGATATCTATGCGGGGAATAGATGAGGTGAGAGCCTTTTATCTTGAATACGGGCAGCGGATGATAAGCGAGAAGTTCCCGGAATATGAAAGCCGCATAGCTGTGGGCCTCGTGGGCCATGGCTCGGAGTGCTTTGGCTATGATGATGAGCTCTCCCGGGACCATGACTTTGAAAAAGGCTTCTGCCTGTGGCTGACAGATGAGGACGACCTGAAAATCGGCGTGGAGCTGTCCAGAGCATACAGGGCTCTGCCTCTGGAGCGGGCAAAGGAGCGCAGCACTATGGCCGGGAATAAGCTGGGTGTCCACCGCATCAGCGATTTCTACCGGCGCTATACCGGCAGCCCCGGTGCTCCCGAGAGCTGGCAGCAGTGGCTGAGCCTGCCGGGCTATGCACTGGCCGAGGCCGTGAACGGAGAAGTCTGGCGGGACGATATGGGGCTTTTCAGCCGCATCAGGGAAGAGATACGCTGCGGTATGCCCGAAGATGTGAGAAAAAAGAAAATGGCCGCAAAGGCGGTGGAGATGGCTCAGGCGGGACAGTATAATTATTCCCGCTGCCTTGCCCACGGTGAGCAGGGAGCCGCCATGCTGGCGCTGAGTGAATTTGTAAAAAGTGCCTGCGAGATGATTTTTCTGCTGAACAGAAGCCACATGCCCTACTATAAATGGTGTTTTCGCGCCATGGGTGAGCTGGGGCGGCTCTCCGGTCTGAGAGAAGCGCTGGAATTTTTGCTGACAGCCGAAAATGACGCTCCGGGGCAGAAGATAAAGGCTCAGGTCATCGAGGATATATGCGCATCTGTTATCACCGAGCTGAAAGAGCAGAAGCTCACCGGCGGCAGCTGGAGCTATCTGGAGCCTCATGGTTTTGAGATTCAGGAGCGCATTGAATTGCCTGCGATTAAAGCGCTGCATATTTTGGAGTAGCAAAGCCATTATTTGTGCATTTTATGCCGGTTTAAGTATTTACATGGCGAAAGTTTTGTGGTATAACAAAGCCATTCTTATTTTTGTTGTGTAAGCAGGAGTGAATGGATATGAAATACGCAGACAGAGTGGACGAGCTGAAAGCCTCCGATGTAAGAGAGATTTTGAAAATAGCCGGCAGACCCGAGGTTATTTCCTTTGCAGGCGGTCTGCCCGCCCCTGAGCTGTTCCCCGTGGAAAAGATCAGAGAAGCCACTAACCTTGTGCTTGATGAGAGTGCCGGCACCGCTCTGCAGTACTGCGCTTCCGCAGGCCCCGCCAAGCTGAGAGAGCAGATTTCGGCCCGCATGGCAAAGAAGGTTGGCGCAAAGATAGACCCCAACTTCATCCTGCCCACCTGCGGCAGCCAGCAGGGCCTGGACTTCTGTGCAAGACTTTTCCTGAACCCGGGCGATGTTGTGCTTATGGAGAGCCCCTCTTACTTAGGCGCGATCAACGCATTCCAGATCTGCCAGCCCAAGTTTGTCACCATCCCCACCGATAATGACGGCATGATCATGGAGGAGCTGGAAAAGGTTCTGGAGACCACCGAGAATGTGAAGATGATCTATGTCATACCTGATTTCCAGAATCCCAGCGGACGCACCTGGACTATGGAGCGCCGCAAGAAGTTTATTGAGATCATCAATAAGTATGAGCTGCCTGTTGTGGAGGACAATCCCTACGGCGAGCTGCGCTATAAGGGCGAGTTTCTGCCCTGCCTCAAGTCTATGGACACCAAGGGCCTGGTCATCTACATGGGCACCTTCTCCAAAATTCTGGCGCCCGGCTACCGCATAGGCTGGATGTGCGCAGATGCCGAGGTATTTGAAAAGCTGGAGCTTCTCATGTCTGCTGCGGCCCTGCAGGCATCCACCACCAGCATGGCGGTCATTGCCAAGTTTTTGGAGATTGCCGATCTTGACGAGCATGTTGACAAGATCCGCCGGTGCTACGAGCACCGCTGCGGCGTGATGATGAAGGCCATGGAGGAGTACTTCCCTCCGGAGGCAAAGTTCACCTACCCCGAGGGCGGCCTGTTCACCTGGGTAGAGCTGCCTGAGTATATTGACACTAAGGTAATGGCCGCGGAAGCTCTGGAGCAGCATGTGGCCTATGTGCCGGGCATTGGCTTCTACCCCAACGGAGAGAAGAAAAACTGTATGCGCCTGAACTACTCCAATATGCCTGACGAGCGCATCGTGGAGGGCATCAAGAGACTTGCACAGGTAATCAGAAATAATCTCAGATAAAAAATCAGACCCGGATAAGCCCGGGTCTGATTTTTGTTGTAAAAACAACTGACATAGCTGGAAAAATGCGGTATAATCAAGCCATAACAAGAAGAAAGGACGGCGGAACACATGGTAGAACAGGTAATCAGGCTCACACAGGGCGAGGACAGGGTCGTTGAAAGACTTCTGGTGGATGAGAACATCCACTATGCCCACATTATCCTGCCCGGCCACCAGTCCGTGCCGGAGCATCTGACCGACGCAAAGAGCGCATATATGACGGTTATCCGCGGCACTCTCTCCATTGCCCTTGACGATCAGGGCATACATGAGTACACTGCCGGAACCATGATAAAGATACCCATAAACACCAGAATGACGGTGAACAACCTCCACGATGAAACTCTGGAACTGGTGGTTGTGAAGGCTCCGGCACCTCACATTTAAAAGAAAAATTGCTCCGCATTAAGCGGAGCAATTTTTTATGCACTGAAAAGAATGTACAGCAAAGCTATGGAGATTCCAAGGCCGGTGAGCATGATGCTGTATGCAAAGGAATACTGGAATCCCACGCGGGCGCCGGGCTTGGGCTTGTATGCCGCAAACTCAGCATCCAGATCAGGCAGCACATTGCGGGTCTGCCTGACATATAGGAGCTTTGACAGAACTCTGGTAGTGCCCTCCACAATACCCTCGCCAATGCGGGCGATAACAGCGCCTGCAAAGGGCAGGATGCTGCAGATGAGGGGACGGTAAAGAGCTTCCTCAAGGTCAAGGCGCCGGGGCCAGCGCTGGAGGTACAGGCAGCCGTTTTCGCTCTTTTTGCAAAGCCATGTGCGCACTACCAACAGGTAGATTGCTGCGCCCATAACAAGGGAGATAAGAGCGCCCTTCAGGTTGGCCCATGCAAAGTAATGCACTGCATGGGCAGGGGCCTCGCCATGCATGAAGCCGCGGCCCAGAGCGGCCAGAGAGTCCATCAGCAGATTAGGCAGAACTCCCAGAACAGGCAGAATTGCGGCCAGCACACAGAGAACACCCATGGAGAGCCTGCTTGCATAGGGCTTGTGCATATGGCTCTTCAGTTCTTCAGTGGGCTTCTGAATGAAGATGCAGATAAAGAGCTTGAGCATATATACACAGGTGAGGGCACCGGCCAGCAGGAAGAGCCACTCAACAACAGTAAAGAGCACAGCGGTCTCGGGGACAAGCTGGACATACTCAACAATGCTCTCGTGCAGCAGAGTTTTGCTTACATAGCCATTGAGACCGGGTACGCCTGCAAGGCTTGCCATGGGGATGCCCATGACCACAGCCAGCAGAGGCTTATCATGGCCGAAGCCGCGGATCTTGTTAAGGTCAAAGCAGTGGGTAGAACAGTAGATCACGCCTGCGGCGGGGAAGAGGATCAGCTTGATGGAGGCGTGGTTTACAATGTGGAGCAGGGTACCGTCCACAGCCAGGGCGTTGTGATGGCCCAGCAGACACTGCATTGCGATGCCCACAAGGATAAAGCCTATCTGAGAAACAGAGGAGCAGGCGAAGCTACGCTTGAGGTCATTGGAAAATACAGCCAGAACCGCGCCCAGCAGCATGGTGATCACGCCAAGTACCAGCATCATGAATCCCCAGCCGGTGCTGTAGCGGAAGACCTGGGTGGACAGCACCAGAATACCGAACACACCTGTCTTGATAATGACACCGGACAGCACTGCGCTGGCAGGTGCGGGGGCTGCGGGGTGAGCGGTGGGAAGCCAGATGTGCAGGGGGAAGGAACCGGCCTTGGCGGCAAAGCCAAAGAGGGTCAGGATCCCGGCCGCCCAGAGGGCAGGAGTGCCTGAAACAGACTGAGCAGCGTCATAGAGACTGTCAATGCGCAGGGTGCCCAGCAGATTATTCAGCATGAAGATACCCATCAGAGTAACCAGGCCGCCGATAACGGCAACGGCCAGATAGGTCTCAGCTGCTTTCAGAGCGTCAGGCTTCTCGGTGTGAATGACCATCACCCAGGAGGCGAAGGACATGAGCTCGAAGAAAATAAAGGTGGTAAAGAGGTCTGCGGAGAGGAACACGCCCACGGTGCCGCTCAAGGTCAGCAGCCAGAAGCAGTAATAGCGGTTGCGGTTTCTGGAATGGGCGAAATACTCTCTGAGCATCAGGGTGGACGCAAACCAGCCGACGGCCGCAATGAGGGTCATGAGGGCGCGGAAACCGTCACCCATGAAGCCGATGCCCAGACCGCAGAAATTATCAATTCTGAATTCACCGGCACCGGTGATCACAAGAAGCACCGAGAACACCAGCTCTGCAAGAGTCACGCCTGCAACAAAAAGGTCGCGGGCAGACTTGCTGGATCTGCCGATGATGTAGCTGACAGGTGCGGCAGCGGCGGGTAAAAATACCAGAAGAGGTAAAAGGAACTTCATGTTTTTACACCGCCTTTCTTAGACTACGATCCGGGCGATTAGCTCCAGCAGGGGAGCTGCCCAGATGGCCATGACAATGGCCAGAATACTCAGAACCACAAAGGGACCGGTCATAAATTTGTTGGGATCCTTGTTCTCAACGGGGCCGGGATTTGCGAGTCTGTACTCCTTGCCCGGGAAATATACGGGGAAAACAATGGTCATCATGTAAAGGGCGGTCAGCAGAGCGGAGATAATGAGGGCTGCCGCTCCGATCCAGCCGATACCGAGGCCGGTGCCAAACAGAGCTGTGCCCAGACGCCACTTGCTGACAAAGCCGGTGAGCGGAGGCACACCCATAAGCCCCAGTGCGGTCAGGGTGAAGGCTGCCATGGTGATGGGCATTTTTTTGCCGTAGCCCTCCAGCTCGTAGACATACTCCTTGTGGGTGCGGTAGTACACGGCGCCGGCACCGAAGAACAATGTGATCTTGTTTATGGCGTGGAAAAGCATGTGGGCAAGGGCCGCGACCAGACCCGCGGTAGTCATGGTAGCTGCGCCCAGCAGAATATAGGACAGGTTTGAAATGGTGGAGCAGGCAAGTCTGCGCTTGAAGTGGGGGCTGCGCAGACCCATGGCAGAACCGTAGGCCACGGTAAATGCCGCGGCGCAGAGGACTACCACCTGAGCCCAGGTGCCGAAAATCAGCTGAGCGCCGAAGCTGTAATAGGTAAGGCGGATGACCGCGAACACACCGGACTTGACAACCGCAACAGCGTGCAGCAGGGCGGTGACAGGTGTGGGGGCAACGGAGGCGGACAGCAGCCAGGAATGGAAGGGGAAAATGGCCGCCTTGACGCCGAAGCCAAAGAAGCCCAGCACGAACACCAGCAGCATCACATTGGGGTTTGCCACTTTGCTCATGTCGATGGCGCCGCCGAAAGTAAAGTCAGCACAGCCGCTGTAATACATGGCGAAGATCATGGCCACAAAGCCAAGGGCCGCACCGGTCATGGAGTAGAGAATATACTGCTTGCCGGCGAAGCGGGCCTTTGCGTCCATGGCGTGCATGACGAGGGGAAGCGTTGCCAGGGTCAGCAGCTCGTAGAACAGGTACATGGTCACAAGGTTTGCGGCGAAGGCAACACCCAGAGTTACGCCGAAGCTCATCAGGAAGAAAGCGAAGAAGCGGGTCTCGCTGCCCTCATGCTTCATGTACTCCAGCGCGTAGAAGGAGGAGATCACCCACAGAACAGAGACCATCACCGCAAAGATGGAGGCCAGACCGTCAGCCCGGAATGCCAGAGTGAGCTTCTCGCTAAAGCGGACAGCCACAAAGGTATCCTTGCAGGTGAACACCGCAAGAATGCCCATGGCTGCGGTGATGACAGCAGTGATGAGCACCCAGAGCTCACGCCTGCGGCGATCCTCGATGCTGGAACAGAGCAGGCCGAAGCCAGCCACGATGGGGAACAAAACGGATAATAACATCATCATGGTATCACCGCCTTAAAATACAGAGTTTACAATGGTCTCGATAAGGCCCTCCGCAATGCCGGGGAAAGCGCCGAAGACCACAACAGAAATGCCCAGAATAAGCAGAGGTGCCTTGATCTGCCAGGAGTTTTCGATTTTCTCAAGAGAGGAATAATCGTAATCCTCACCGGGGAAGAAAGCCTCGGTGATAATGGGCAGGAGGTAGCCGGCGGTCAGCAGGGCGGAGACCATCAGGATGGCCACGCCGAATACGCCCACACCGCCAAGGCCAAGGCCCGCCTGGGCAAGATACCACTTGCTGACAAAGCCGCCCGTGGGGGGGATGCCGATAAGAGACAGGGAACACAGAGAGAAGGCCCACATGGTAACAGGCAGCTTCTTGCCCATGCCGCGCAGCTGATTGGTATGGGTCATGCCGGTGTAGAAGATGATGGCACCGGCCGCCAGGAACAGGCCGTTCTTTGCAAAGGCATGGAAGAATACCTGCAAAAGAGCGCCGGTCAGACCCTCGGGACTGAGAACCAGCAGACCGAAAAGCACATAGGAGACCTGGCTGACGGTGGAGTAAGCCAGTCTCTTTTTCAGGAGCTTCTCCTTATAGGCCAGCATGGAACCCATGAAAACTGTGAAAATGGCAAGCCAGAGAGCCGCCTGCTGGGCCCAGGTGCCTGAGATGAAGTCCACACCGAACTGGTAGTAGATAACGCGGATAATTGCCAGAACACCCATCTTGGTGATAAGACCGGAGAGGACTGCGCTGGCGGGAGAGGGGGCCACCGGGTGAGCGGTGGGCAGCCATGCAAACAGAGGGAAGAGACCTGCCTTTGCGCCGAAGCCGATGATCATCAGGAAGAAGGCTGCGACAAGGGCCTTTTCATGGCCCGCGGCAAGGCCGGCGTCCAGCACACCGCCTGCGGTGAACAGGTCAGTGCTCCAGTAACCGGACAGGAAGAACAGACCCAAAAGACCAAGAGCCGCGCCGCAGACGGAGAAGCCCAGGTACTTGATGCCTGCATCTCTTGCAGCCTTAGTACCGCTGTGGATAACAAAGGGTACGGTCATGAGAGTCATCATTTCATAGAACATATAAAGGGTCACAAGGTTTGCGGAAAGGCAAATGCCGATGAGGGCACCCAGAGCCATCACATAGAAGCCCAGCAGACGCTGGGGATTTTCCTCATGCTCCATATACTGAAATGCAAAAACCGCAACAACGAGCCAGATGGCAGAGACCAGCAGGGCAAAGAACTTGCCCAGACCGTCAGTGCCCAGAGTGAGGATAATGTTGGGGCTCATTTCAAAAATGCGCAGGGGTGCTGCAGACCAATTGATAAGCAGCAGAGAAAGGAGTTCAACTGCCAGCAGGGCAGAGATATAGATGCTGCGCTGCTTGCGCTGCAGCATAAAGAATACCGGGATGGAGCCCAGAATGGGTAAAAGTATAGGAATCAAAGTCATATTACACCATCCTTACAGCATGCCCAGACCCTGCTGCAAAAGCCGGATCATGGGGCCGATCGCAACACCCAGAACAACATTGAAAATCAGGAAAACAACAGTAGACCAAATGAAGCCCCAATCCTTCTCCAGTTTTACGGGGGGCAGGTTGGTATCCTCGCTCTTGTACCAGATTGCCACAATGCCGGGCAGATAGTACATGGCGTTGAGTACAGAGCTGCCGCCCAGAACCAACAGGGCTGCCAGCATCTTTTCGGGGCTGTCCATGGATGCCATGGCAAGATAATACTTAGCTGCAAAGCCGGCAAGCAAAGGCAGACCGCAGAGGGACAGGCCGCCAACGGTAAATGCAACGCCTGCAAGAGGATTCCTGCGGCCGGTGCCGCGGAGAGCTGCCCACTTCTTTCTGTCGCTGCCGGAGCCGATGAGCACGGATGCGCTGGTGAAGAGCATGGGCTTTGTAAAGGTATGGGCAAGGATCTGGTAGCAGGCGGCGATGAGGCCAACCTCGGTGCCGAGGCCTATGCCCATGAAGATATAAGCCACCTGAGCGGCAGATGAATAACCCAGCATGCGCTTTACATTCTGTTCGCCCAAAGCGCGGATGGAACAGAAGATCATGCCGCAAAGACCCATTACGAACAGAACCGGCAGGATGCCAAGGTTCAGGGTGACCTCAAGGGTGAAGATGCGTACGATCATCTTGATAAGCAGGATGATATAGCCCTTGGAAACAAGGCCGGACTGCAGGGCGGAAGCAGAAGTGGTTGCGGAGGAGTATGCGCTGGGCAGCCAGCCATGGAAGGGGAAGAGAGCGCTCTTGACGGCAAGGCTCAGAACCATCAGACCCACGGAAATGAGCAGGGGCAGATGGTACTCGCCGCTCTCATAGAGGGCGGCAACGGCAGTGTTCAGGCTGGGCATAAGCAGCTGACCGGTGATGCCGTAGAGGATGGTGATGCCCATCAGGAACAGACCGGAGGCAACACAGCTCAAAACCAGATAACGGATCGCTGCCACCAGAGAATGGCCGCGGCGGCGGGCCATAACAAGGGCGCAGGCGGTGATGGCGTTTATTTCAACGAAAACATAGGCGGTAAAAAGGTCGTTGGTGTAGACCAGAGCCAGAAGCGAGGCCATCATCAGGTTGATCATCAGGCAGTAGCCGCTCTGCTTCTGGGGGGAGATGTCCTTGAACATATCCCTTGCTCCGCCCTCGATGGACAGGATCATAACTATGCTGAAGGCCAGAGCCATCAGCGCTTCCAGAGAACCGGAGCGCAGCTCGTTGCCCCAGGGAGCGGGGAAATGGCCCATCATGAAGGTGAAGCTCTCGCCGCTTTTAACGGTGGCGCAGAGAAGCCACAGGGAGAGAGCGCCGATTATTGCGGCTGCGCCCTCGGTGAAGCGCATAGCGGTCTTGCCGTTTTTAATGAGAGGCATAACAATGCCTGCAAGCATCGCAATAAAAATGCTTATAAAAGGTACATTATTTACAAAAGGCATGGCTTAGTCCTCCACACCTTTCTTGGAGAGAATGAGGATCTCGTCCAGATTGAGAGTATGATAGCGGTGGTAAAGACGCTGAGTCAGTGCAAGGAAGAATGCGGTGGTGGAAACACCAACAACGATGCCGGTGAGAACCAGGCCGCCGGGCACGGGGTTTATGTAGTACTCAGCCTCGGTGATGCCGTTGACTATAATGGGGGCCAGTCTGCCGTCCACATAGCCCATGGCGGCCAGCATCAGCAGAACCGCGACATCCATCAGGTTCAGACCGATGATTTTCTTGATAAGGTTGGGGTGCAGCAGCAAAGTGGCAAGGCCGATGCAGAAAAGGATGACACCGGTTGCCTCATAGCGCATATCCAATAAAGTTTGCAGCATGGCTTAGTCCTCCTCTGCCTGTGAAAATAGTGAAAAGAAAGTGTACATGGTGCAGGCAACGATGATACCAACGCAGATGTTCAGCGGCAGGATGAAGCCTGAGCTGAGTATTGCGCCGGGAGTACCCTTGGGGATCTCCCAGCCCACATGGTTTGCACCGGTGTAGAAGGAATAGCTCTTCAAAACCGCGTAAACCAAGAGGCTGCCTACGGACAGGCCGGTGGTCAGGGTGGAGTTGACCTTTTCGGACATGACGTCCTGACCGAAAACAGAGGAGGCAAGGATCAGGCCGCCGCCCAGAATGGCGCCGCCGGAGAAGCCGCCGCCGGGGGAGAGATGGCCGTTGAGAACAACATAAATGCCAAAGAGCATGATGAAAGGCAGCAGCAGCTTGCCCATGGTCTGGAAAATGGGATCGGGGTTACTGCCGGCGAAGGGACCCTTGTGGGTCAGCTCCTTGCCGTGCTTGCTGCGGGTCAGGAAAATGACCGACATGGTGGCGGCGAAAAGAACGGTGGATTCACCGAAGGTATCAAATGCGCGGTAGTCAAGGATCATGCCTGCAACCGCGTTGACAGCGCCGGTCTCTTCAAGACCCTTTTCCAGATAACGGTCGGAGACTTCGTTGAGAGTGGGGGTATCCGCACTGCCGAAGGCGGGCAGCTGAGAGACGGTGCACAGCAGTACAAAAGCCATAACAAGGCTGATGACAACGGCGGTCACGCCGTATGCGATCATCTGCTGGCTGAGATGGGAAAGGGAGTTCCTTTTCTTTTCCTCTTTGGTCTTATATTCAGCCTGGGGCAGCTCGCCGAGGGTGCGCAGGGGAGATTCCTTTTCAACGAAATCCTCACCGTTGACCCAGTCGGAAAAACGCTGCCAGACGCTCTTTTTCTTTTTATTTTTCATTCTTTTCCGTTCCCTTCAGTGCGCGGATGCGCTTGAGTGTGACAACGAACAAAATAGTATCAACGCCGGCGCCGACGGCAGCCTCGGTGATGGCAAGGTCGGGAGACTGCAGCAGCAGCCATACAATGGCCATCATGGAGCTGAAGGCCATGAACACAACAACGCTTGCCAGCAGGTTACGGGTAAATACGGTGCCCAGTGCACAGAAAATCAGGGATAAGAGCAGAAAAACTTCCAGAACTATCACAGCTCGAGCTCCTTTCTGTCGGTCTTTTCATCGGCATCCAGGTCCATGCCGGTGAGCAGTTCCATTTTAGCGATGAGATGGCTGGCGATGGGGCTGGTCATCCAGAGGAAAATCAGGATGAGCACCAGTTTGACGCATACCACCCAGGAGGAGCACAGAAGAAGCAGACCCAGAACTACGCCGAGAACGCCCAGCGTGTCCACCATAGCGGCAGCGTGCATTCTGTTGAGCACATTCTTGAAGCGGAAAAGGCCCAGAGTGCCAACACATACGGTGAATAGACCAATGGTAATAAATATTACGGCGATTATTGCTTTAATCATGGTTCTTCCGTCCTTTCTGCCTGAGCTCACCGTGGCGCACAGTTGCAAGTCTGCAGAGGATTACAACGATAAGCACATTCAAGAGAGCATACAGCAAAGCTACATCAACAAGGAAATCAGAGTCCAGCACAAAGCTCAGCAGGCAAATGAT
>CAZYTE010000007.1:0-21905 GCA_964649425.1 uncultured Oscillospiraceae bacterium | reverse complement strand
AAGAAATGGAACATTATCTTTGAGCATATGGTAAATCGCAATAAGCATCGAATGGCCAGCTGCGGAGAGTGGAATACCCTTAAAGAACTAAATGTCGATCCTAAAAGAACTAGGAAAAGCGGTGGCTATGCAGTTGATTCGGGCATTCGCCAGAAGCCTAAACGACTGTCAGAGCTTGACGGCAAGGGTGAAATCAGATTATCTACCGGAATCAGTGAGTTTGACAGAGTTTTGGGCGGTGGTGCTGTCGTGGGCTCCCTGGTTTTGGTGGGCGGCGCTCCGGGTATAGGTAAGTCAACATTGCTGCTTCAGATGTGCAGCAGAGAATCGGCGATAAAAAGAATACTTTATGTTACCGGTGAAGAAAGTGAGCATCAGCTCAAGCTAAGAGCATCCCGCCTCGGAATTGATAATGATGAGCTGTATGTACTGGCAGAGACCGATCTTGATAATATTTTAGCTTCCATGGATGAAATGAAGCCTGATGTTGTCATCATTGACTCGATTCAGACAATGTCCGACAGCGAATCTTCATCAACTCCCGGAAGCATCAGCCAGATTCGCGAATGTACCATGCGCATAATGCGTGCCACGAAAGAAAAGGAGCTTACTGTCTTTATTGTCGGACACATTAATAAAGAGGGAAGTCTTGCCGGGCCTAAAGTATTGGAACACATGGTCGACTGCGTACTTTATTTTGAGGGGGAGCGCAATACCAGCTTCCGCATTTTGAGAGCGGCAAAGAACAGATTTGGATCTACAAATGAAATCGGCGTTTTTGAGATGGCCGAAGATGGGCTGAGATGCGTCGACAATCCTTCTGAAATGCTCCTGTCTGGCAGACCGGAGAATTGCCCCGGCACATGCGTTGCCTGCGTAATGGAAGGCAGCAGACCGATTTTGGCGGAAGTTCAGGCACTGGTTACTCCTGCCGCTTATAATTCGTCCAGGAGAAGCAATGGTATAGACTATAACAGAGCATCTATGCTGCTGGCTGTTCTTGAAAAAAGAGGTGGTATGCCGGTTTCAAATTGTGATGCGTACATTAATGTGATCGGCGGTTTGGTGTTGGAAGAGCCTGCGGCAGATTTAGCTACAATTCTGGCCATTGCATCAAGCTTTCTTGACAGACCGCTGGGAAGTGATTTGGCAGCAATAGGAGAAGTTGGTCTCTCCGGTGAAATAAGAAGTGTGAGCGCCATAAATCAGCGCATTTCAGAAATTGCAAGACTTGGATTTAAGCGCTGTGTTGTTCCGGCTCATATGAGAGATGAAATCAGCAGTAGAAATGATTTGCAGATAATATGTGTAAAATCACTTGGTGACGCTATTGGTGCTGTGCTGAGCAGGAAATGATGTTTGTATCGAAAGCTAATTTATCTAATAATGCGTCTGTTGTTTTGCTTGGAGAATCATATTGCAGCAAGCTGAAAAAATCACTGGAAAATTTGGGCTTAAAGGTGTTGTCGGTTCCGGCGAATAAAGCTGTTGATCCAAGGCTTTCTTCCCATGCGGATTTGTCTGTTTTGCATATGGGGGGACCTGATATTTTTCTGGCAGAGTATTTAAGAAATTCAGCGCTTGAGTCTGAGCTAAAACAACTTGGCTTTGAGGTATATTATCCCAATATCAGCTTGGGCTGCAAATACCCTTATGACTGTGCCATGAATGTATGCTGTATTGGAGATACTGTAATTTACAATGACAAAACTGCTTCAGCAAATATAATTGAAAAACTAATTCAGAGAGGTTTTAAGTCAGTTTTATGCAATCAAGGATACACCAAGTGCCTGGTTTCCATTGTTGATGAAAACTCCATTATATGTTCCGATAAAGGCATTTCATCTGTATGCAGGGAAAAGGGGATTGATGTACTGGAAATTTCTCAGGGAAGCATTGAGCTTGAGGGCTATGAATATGGATTTATAGGCGGCTCAAGCTTTAAGCTGTCAAATAATACGATGGTTTTTACCGGCACTTTAGATTCGCACCCCGATAAGGAAAAAATACTGACATATCTTGAGACGAAAGGAATCAAAGCAATTTTTTTAACTGATAGTTGCATATTTGATGTTGGCAGTATTTTGCCGATAATGGAAAAACAACGCTGATTATTCAGCGTTGTTTTTTACTCGATTTCATTTTTTGTTTTTCTTCCAATGGGATTGGCCATTGCAGCTTCGTGAAGGGCTGTATTATCAAGATGGGTGTAAATCTGAGTTGTATTTAAATTGCTGTGGCCCAGAACCTCCTGAAGCGCCCGGGTATCAACCCCGTTTTTGAGCATAAGAGTCGCAGCAGTATGCCTGAGCTTATGGGGAGAATAGCGGGTACTGTCCAAGCCGGCCTCCATGAGCTTCTTTTCAACCATCTTTTGCACCCCGCGTACACCGAGGCGTTTGTTGTCGCGGTTTAGGAAAAGAGCATTCTGATCTTCCGGAGGGATATTTCCGTTATCCCTGACAGACAAGTAGTCATCCAGGGCCTCGCGGCAGCCTTCGGCAAAAAAAACCACGCGTTCTTTATTTCCTTTGCCGACTACGCGAAGATGATCTTCGTAAATGTCTGTAAGGTTTAAAGAAACAAGCTCTGATACGCGTAATCCACAGGACATAAATAGCATCAAAATACAATAATCGCGATATTCAAATTTGCCATCGCATACAGCCAAAAGTTTTTCGCACTCAAATTCCTGAAGATACTTGGGGAGTGAGTTCATGCGTTTAGGCATATCAAGTTCTTTGGATATATCATAATCCAGCAAATGACGCTTTACACAAAGATAGTTATAAAAAGACTTAAGTGAAGAAGTTCTTCGGCACCGACTGGCGGCAGAAAGAGCGTTATTTGAATTAATCATTTCCGGTGAAAAAGATTGGTAGCGGTAAAGCTCTTCGATTTTAATAGCTTTGATAAAATCCAGGTCGACATCACTTATGTCAATTTCATTAAAAGCTGTGTCAGGATCAACAAGATGGCGCCTGCGTTTTAAAAATCTGAAAAGAATCTTCAGATCCAAATAATATCCGGCAATAGTTTTATCCGAATGACCTTTAACTGTGGAATGGTATTCGAGAAAATCCATAAGGATATCAGGCGCGTCATTAATCTGGTCTAGATTCATAAAAAAACCTCCCGCTTCACACACTGTTAGGTTCGTTTAATTTATATTATGCGAACCTGACGGTGCTTAAAGCTTAAACCATTTTTATAATTATGTCAATATGTTTTTACGCAAAAAACCGGAAGGCGTTAATCACCTTCCGGTTTTGGTTCTAGCTTCTGCCGGTTTTAAACTTATAAGTGCTTATAAAAGAACTTTGAGTAACTCTTATTGTGGCGAGCATCGTTGCAATTGCAGCTACCATATCAATGAAAATTGCAAACCAGATATTGCAGTAGCCTACTATGCTAAGGAATATCAGAATTGCCTTTACTAAAAATGCAAATACGGCGTTAGCAGTTGCGACTTCGCGCATTCTTCTGCAAACCTGCATCGCAAAAGGAATATTGGAAATGCTCTCAGGGATGACGATCGCATCCGCGTAACGACTCTTCTTGCCGACCCGCATATCTACCTGTGCGGCACTGTGTGCTTCGGCGCTGTCAGAATAAACATACATTACTCTGTTGCGATTGCCTTCGTTCAAGTCGCTGATGAACTGGAGCTTACCATCGGTGTTCAACTCACCGTAAACTTCCTTGAAATCAAGTTCTTCAGCAATGCGCTGGCTTTCTACTGTGCTGTCTTCGGTTAGCAGAATGTTTCTGCCGATTCCGCATGCAGCAAGCTCATCAGTCAAGCCGGCATATTCGGTGTTGATTTCAGAAAGCAGAACAATATATCCAATATAGCGTTCAGAAATGGTTAGATAATAAGGAATGCCTTCAGCGGTGCGTACCTCCGGTACATGCACTCCCCTTCTGCTGAAGTAATCATCGGTTGCAAGAACTACATCTGCACCACCAACCTTCAGCTTAACGCCTCGGCCGGGAATCTCCTCAAAATCACTGATTACATCCAGTTTATAGTCCTGATCCCCCATTGCAGCCACGGCTTTGGCGATGGGCTGTTCGGAATAATAAACGGAATGTGCGATAAAATCCATAAATGTATCATTATCGAGTACATCAGAATGGGCAGTAACGACCCTGGGGATACCAGAGGAAAAGATACCGGATTTGTCAAACACAGCAATATTGGAACGCTCAAGTCTCTCCATGGTTGCAGCGTCGTTAAATACAATGCCCTCCTGGGCGCTGTAGCACATGGCCACATAAGCTGCCAAAGGAATGGAAACAACAACAGAAACAGGTGTGGAGATAAGAATAATGGTCAATGCTCTGTGGATGGATACAGTATAGCTATAGCTTGTAACAAGAGGAATAACGACAGCATAAACAACCGCAATAATCATTGCAAGCTTCAGAATTTTACCGGAGCTGTACCGCATTGTTTCTTCAAGCTCAAGTCTGCATGAATCAGCGGAATCGAGATTGGCTTTTATCCTGTCACGGGTTTCATCATCCTGGTATTTCAGCAGGTCAAGAGCGGTTCTTTTGGTTCTGTCTTCCACATAACCAATCAACAGAAGGCCGATCTGGTATAATATAATAAGTGCTGCGCCTTCAATTGCAAAGCCGATAACATAGGACAAAACCGCAATGACAAGGACAACCATTGGCGTTGCAAAATAGTCCTTGGCTTCAACAGAATTTACGGCTTCTATAATGATATCATAGCCGGCTACAACCGCAGCCAGAGCAAGCAGAATAACACTAACGGCATCAGGCATTTTGATAACGAGTGATACAGCAAAAATTACAGTTGCTATCACAAGTCTGACCATGAGAAGGGTATTGAAAATTCCGGAATCTCCGGATGTTTTGGTGGTAACATGTTTCGCGTGTTCAGCTTTTTTTCTCAAATTTGCCACCTCCTGTGTATTAAAGCAATATCTATATATTATGCTTTGCCATCGCAGCCAAGAACATTTACGATCTTGTGCTTTACAAGTTCTTTAATTGCGCTGCGTGCGGGACTGAGATACTGGCGGGGATCAAAGTGCTCGGGATGCTGGTTGAAATACTGGCGCACAGTAGCGGTCATCGCAAGGCGAAGGTCGGAGTCAATGTTGATCTTGCAAACAGCCTTCTGCGCGGCCATACGAAGCTGTTCCTCAGGAATACCGATAGCGCCGGGCATATTTCCGCCATTATCATTGACAATTTTAACAAGATCCTGAGGTACAGAAGAAGAACCATGAAGAACTATGGGGAAACCGGGAAGCCGGCGCTCAACATCTTCCAGAATATCCAGTCTGAGTTTGGGTTCGGTACCGGGCTTAAACTTGAATGCGCCATGAGAAGTACCAATAGCGATTGCAAGAGAGTCACATCCTGTACGCTGTACAAACTCCTCAACATCCTCAGGTCTGGTGTAAGAGCTATCCTCTGCTGCAACATTTACCTCATCCTCAATACCTGCGAGGGTGCCAAGCTCTGCCTCAACAACAACACCATGATCATGAGCATACTCAACTACCTGACGGGTAACTGCAATATTGTCTTCAAAAGACATGGAGGAAGCGTCGATCATAACGGAAGTAAATCCGCCGTCAATGCAGGATTTGCATATTTCAAAGTTGTTGCCATGATCCAGATGCAATGCGATGGGCAGGCCGGTTTCAATTACAGCGGCCTCGACGAGTTTAGTGAGGTAGGTGTGATTTGCATATGCACGGGCACCTTTTGACACCTGGAGAATAAGAGGCGCGTTCAGCTCCTTTGCGGCTTCGGTAATGCCCTGGACAATTTCCATATTATTTACATTGAATGCGCCAACGGCATAACCGCCTTTATAGGCCTTTTCAAACATTTCTTTAGTGGTAACAAGTGCCATTGATAAACTCTCCCCCTGATATACCTGAAATTTTGCGCATTTTGCATATTTACAAACTCGCTTTTATATTATATCCTCAAAACATACCATAATCAATAAGCAAATCAATAATTTTTTTTAATTTCTGGAGGTATACAATTATGAGTGAGAAGCTTATCGGATCGTGCATTTTTGGTCAGTCCGGCGGTCCCACGGCAGTTATAAATGCAAGCGCATATGGTGTCATCAAAGCTGCGCTGGACGCAGAGGAAATTACCAAGGTTTACGGTGCTGCCCACGGTATCAAGGGTGTTTTGAATGACCAGCTCTATGTTATGGATGAAGAAGATCCAGCAGAGCTTGAGCTGCTGCTCCATACTCCATCATCTGAGCTGGGTTCCTGCCGCTACAAGATTGCTGATCCGGAAAAGGATGATACCGATTACAAGCGTATTCTTGAGATTTTCAAGAAGTATAATGTGCGGTACTTTTTCTATAATGGCGGCAATGATTCCATGGATACCTGCAACAAAATCAGCCGCTACATGGAGTCTGTAGGTTATGACTGCCGTTTTATGGGTGTTCCCAAAACCATTGACAATGACTTGTTCGGCACTGACCACTGCCCCGGATTTGCCAGTGCAGCAAAGTTTATTGCGACTTCATGTATGGAGATCAACAAGGATGCCAGAGTGTATGATAATGGCATGATTACTGTTGTTGAGATTATGGGCAGACATGCAGGCTGGCTTGCCGCAAGTGCTGCTCTCGCAACTGAGTTTGGTTCCGGTCCTGATCTTATTTACCTTCCCGAGTGTGATTTTGATATGGATAAGTTCCTCCGTGATGTTAAAAAGATTTATGACGAAAAGGGCAAGGTTTTTGTTGCTGTCTCCGAAGGCATCCATTATGCTGACGGAAGCTTTGTTTCTGAAGCAAAGACTTCTTCCACCGACGGTTTCGGTCACGCTCAGCTTGGCGGCCTTGCTGCAATGCTGGTTGAGATTATCAAGAAAGAGACCGGTGCAAAGGTCCGCGGTATTGAGTTCAGCCTGCTACAGCGCTGTGCTGCCCACGTGGCATCTGCAACCGATGTTAATGAAGCCTTCCTTGCCGGTAAGGAGGCTGTTGAGCAGGCTGTTGCCGGCAAGACCGGATTCATGGTCGCTTTCAAGCGTGAATATGAGGATGAAAACTATGTCTGCAGGATGGAGCTTCTCCCCCTCTCCGCTGTTGCAAACTTTGAGAAGAAGGTCCCGCTGGAGTGGATCAATGCAGAGCAGAATGGATTGAACAAGGAGTTTATTGATTATGTTCTGCCTCTCATTCAGGGTGAGCCCAAACTGCCCCTTGAAAACTCTTTGCCCAGATATGCAAGACTTAAGAAAGTTTTAGCTAAGTAAATAAATAAAATCCTTGACAATTTTAAAAGTCTGTATTATCATCTACTCAATATCAAAACCAGTGATGAAGAGTAAGTAGCATATTATTCGTTTTTCAGAGAGTCACCGTTAGCTGAAAGGTGATATTCGGGTGGTATGTGAATGGACTTCTGAGGGTGACCGAAAGCCTTTATGGCGAGTAGCAGTCAACGGGTATTCTGCACCCGTTATCAGTGCAGACTTGTATGATTGTACGAGAGAGCGGGTTTTACCAACTTGGGTGGCACCGCAGGATTTGTTTATTTCCTGTCCCTTGATTTATCAAGGGACAGTTTTTTTATTAGGAGTGATCTAATATGTATTTGTTGGTTAAACGATGGCGTTGTTCTTAAAACTGCTTTGGACTGACATTTAACAACAAAACGGAGGATTTAATCATGAAAAAAATATTCAGTTTTATTCTTGCTGCCGCCATGCTCGTTTGCCTGGCTGCCTGCGGTTCTTCTAACGAAAACAGTATTCCTGTTATTGGTATTTCTCAGTATGGCGAGCACCCTTCTCTTGATAACTGCCGCGAGGGATTTCTTCTGGGCCTCGCTGAGGCAGGACTGAAGGAAGGCGTGGATTTTACTTATGAGTATCAGAATGCCGGATTTGATGATAATATTGCAATTCAGATTGCTCAGAACTTTTCAGCCAATAATGTAGACCTGATGTGCGGTATTGCCACCAACTCTGCCACCGCTTGCTTCGCAGCGGCAGAGGACAAGGATATTCCTGTTATCTTCAATGCAATTACCGATCCTGTGCAGGCAAAGCTTGATAAGGGCAATATTACCGGCGTATCTGACAAGCTCCCTGTTGAAGCTCAGCTGGACCTGATCCGCAAGCTGCAGCCTGAGGCAAAGACTATTGGTATTATCTATACCACCAGTGAGCCTAATTCAGTATCCGCAATTGAAGAATACAAAAGCAAGGCCCCTGACTATGGATTTATCATTGAAGCAATCGGTGTAACTTCTCAGGCAGAAGTCACTCAGGCGGCAGATACCATTATCAGCAAGAAGGTAGACTGCATCTCCAATTTGACCGATAATAATGTTGTAGGCGTTCTCGATTCTATTCTTGATAAGACCAATGAGGCCGGCATCCCTGTTTACGGCAGCGAAGTTGAGCAGGTCAAGAAAGGCTGTGTCGCATCTGCCGGTATTGATTATATTGAGCTTGGCAAGCAGACCGGTGCCATTGCAGCAAAAATCTTAAAGGGTGAGGCCAAGTGTCAGGATATCCCCTATGAGACTATTTCCGAGTACGGAATTTACATCAATTCCGCTTCCCTTTCCGAGATGAATATTAGTCTTCCTGCTGATGTTGCCGACAGAGCTGTTGAAGCAAACGGCTGATAATGTGGAGTAATTATGAGTGAGATTTTAGAATTACTGCAAAGTACAGTTACACAGGGCCTTATTTATGCCCTTCTTACATACGGAATATATATAACATATAAGCTTTTGGACTTTCCCGACCTGACTGTGGATGGCAGCTTCCCTCTTGGAGCCGCGGTTACGGCAGTGGCTTTGACCAAGGGGGTCAATCCCTGGCTCACTCTGCTGATTTCCATGGCTGCCGGTGCCTTGGCTGGCCTTGCAACCGGAATTATCCATGTAAAGCTGAAGGTTCGCGATCTTCTGGCAGGCATCATTACCATGACTGCGCTGTTCTCCATTAATCTGCAAATTGCAGGGTCAAACCTGAATGTGGGCAGAGATGTGGATACTATCTTTGTGGCAGAGCCTGTTGCGTCCATTTTCGGCGGAATGAGCCTTATCGACAAAAAGCTTATCGTCTCCCTGTTTCTTGTAATTGTATTTAAGGTAATTCTTGACCTCTATTTCAGGACAAAAAGCGGTATGCTTCTCAAGGCAACCGGTGATAATGCAACTCTTGTTACCTCCCTTGCTCAGGATAAGGGCAAGATGAAGATTCTGGGTCTTGTAATTGCCAATGCTCTGGTTGCACTTGCAGGCGCGGTCGTGTGCCATGAGCAGCGCGGATTTTCCAGCACTATGGGTACCGGACAGATGGTTTTTGGTCTGGCAGCGGTAATCATCGGCACCACCATATTTAAGAAAGTGTCTTTTATAAAAGGCACAACTGCTGTGTTGGTTGGTAGTGTGGTATATAAATGCTGCATTCAGATCGCTATAAGCCTCGGCTTGCCGGCAAATCTCTTGAAGCTTATTACGGCTGCTTTGTTCCTCGTAATTCTTGTGATCGGTAATTTTGGTGAAGGCAGGGAGAAATAATATGCTTGAATTAAAACATATCAAAAAAGTATATAATCCCGGTTCAGTTACTGAAATGTGCCTGTTTGAGGACTTTAATCTTACTGTTAAAGACAGGGAGTTCGTTTCTGTTGTCGGCAGTAACGGAAGCGGAAAAACCTCCATGCTGAATATTATCTGCGGAAGCATCGGGGTTGAAGGCGGCGACATTCTCCTGAACGGTGAGAAGATCAACAAACTCAGTGAATACAAGCGGTACAGAAAAATTGGCAGAGTTTATCAGAACCCTGCATTTGGTACCAGCCCCAACCTAACAATGCTGGAAAACCTTTCCCTGGCGGATAATAAAGGCAAAGCTTATGGTTTGGGATCCGGTATAAATAACAAACGCAAGGACTACTATTGCCAGCAGCTTTCGGCGCTTGGTCTTGGTTTGGAAGACAAGATGAATGTTAAACTTGGCTCGCTGTCCGGTGGTCAGCGTCAGGCGGTAGCTCTTGTAATGGCCACACTTACTCCTATTGATTTTCTTATTCTCGATGAGCATACTGCGGCTCTTGACCCTAAGACCGCAGAAATCATTATGGAACTGACCGATAAAATAGTCAAAGAAAAAGAACTGACTGCCATTATGGTTACCCATAACCTGAGATATGCTGTAGAATATGGCAACAGAATTCTGATGATGGATAAAGGTCATGCGATTCTTGATAAATCCGGTGATGATAAGAAGAATGTAACAGTTGATGATATTCTCCATATTTTCAATCAGATCAGTATTGAATGCGGCAACTAAGATGCAGCTCCCTCTGAGATTTCAGAGGGAGCATTCTTAATATAAGCTCATAAACTGCACATAATCCTTATAGAAAAACCGTTCAAACAGGAGATGTGCATTATGGAGCCCCAATACAAGCCGTTTGGAATCAGAGATAAGCTTGGATATATGTTTGGTGATTTTGGAAACGACTTTACTTTCATTCTATCGACCATGATCCTGATGAAGTTTTATTCAGATGTTATGGGTATTTCAGTTGGTCTGGTAGGTATTATGATGATGCTTGCCCGTGTAGTGGATGCCTTCACGGATGTTGCCATGGGACAGATTGTAGATAGAAGCAGACCAAGGGCTTCAGGAAAGTTTAAGCCATGGATCCTGAGAATGTGTGTGCCGGTTGCATTCTCTTCCCTGCTCATATACGCAAATTGGATCAGCGATGCGCCGACTGGCTTTAAAGTTTTTTGGATGTTTTTCAGCTATTTGCTCTGGGGCAGTATTTTCTACACCAGCATAAATATACCCTATGGCTCCATGGCATCAGCTATTTCAGCAGATCCTACCGACAGAGCACAGCTTTCTAACTGGAGAACAATTGGAGCAAGCCTTGCAGGCACCGCAATAGGCGTTGGCTTGCCACTGATTGTTTTTGTGAAGGATGATCAGGGAAATCAGATTTTATCCGGAGACCGTGTTGCTTTGGCAGCACTGCTTTGCTCGATTCTTGCTGTTGTATGTTATCTGCTCTGCTATAAGCTGGTTACAGAGCGGGTTAAAACTGAAAAGAAGACCGGTAATTTTGAAATAAAGAAATTACTGAATGATTTGGGACATAATAAATCGCTCATAGGTATAATTTTTGCCTCAATATGTATGCTGGTGGTACAGTTGAGCACACAGCAGATGGCCAGCTATGTATACCCTAATTATTTCAGAAATACAGCTGCGCAGTCGATTTCCGGTCTGGTGGGAGTTGTAATCACTCTGCTTATGGCAGCCTTTACGGTAAAGCTGTCTCAGAGGTTTGGAAGAAAGGAAATTGCAATTTGGGCTTCTGTTTTTGGCGCTGCGGTTTTCTTTATTGTATTTCTGGTACAGACTGAAAATGTTTGGCTGTATCTTGCTTTGTATGCCCTGTCATATATTGGCCTGGCGGTATTTAGTCTTATTACCTGGGCAATGCTGACGGATGTTATAGATGATACTGAAGTAAAAACCGGTGAAAGAAATGATGGCACTATTTATGCAGTGTACTCGTTCTCCCGAAAACTTGGGCAGGCGATTTCATCGGGGGTTGCCGGTGCATTTCTTACGCTTATCGGTTATTCTGCTCAAACGCAGTTTGATCCGGCAGTTACCAGGGGAATATATAATCTGAGCTGCCTTATTCCTGCTGTGGGATACCTTGCTCTGGCTGCTATATTGAAATTCCTATACCCTCTTAATAAAGAGCAGGTAGAAACTAATGTGCGGATACTGGCTGGTAAAAAATAAGGAAAAGACCATCTGTTTAACAGATGGTCTTTTAATATCAGTCAGTAGTATAGTTGTCGAAATAGCCCTGAATATAGACGATAGGTGTGCCTTTATCGCCGCTGCCGGAGGTAAGGTCGCACAGAGAACCGATGAGGTCAGTAAGTCTGCGGGGCGTAGTGCCCTCAGAAACCATCTGGCCAACAAGATTGCTGTCCTTCTTGACGATCTCATCTTTGATGGCATTGCGCAGTTCTTCACCGGAAAGGGATGCAAACTTATCATCAGCAAGATACTTCAGTTTCAGCTCATTCGGAGTGCCTTCAAGGCCAACGGTGTAAGCGGGAGATACCACAGGGTCAGCCAGCTCCCAAATTTTACCGATGGGATCTTTGAATGCGCCATCACCGTAAACCATAACTTCAACGCGCTTGCCGGTGAGCTTCATAATGTCATCCTGAATCCCGTCCACCAGCTCCTGGCAGTCTCGGGGGAAAAGCTTCACGCGATCCTCAGAAGCCTTATTGGTGCCAAGGAGGCCGTACTTCTCGTTGTAGCCGCTTCCGTCAACGGGAGCAGTCAGTAATTCATCCAATCCGAATATACGCTCAACACCCGCTGTCTTGAGAAGACGCTTGGTGCGGGCACGAGTGTGGATATCACAGTTGATTACATTCTTGGTGTAATCAAGAATAGCTCTGGGGTCATTTGCAAAAATAATTTCAACTTCAGCACCGGCTTCAGTAATGTAGTCAGAATAAAGCTGAACATAGTCAATGCCGGTGAATGGATGCTTGTTATAGCCGAACAGCTCTCTGTACTTAGCCAGCGAGAGAACATCCTTATAAGGATCAACACCCTTTTCATCCATCATATCAAAATCGATCAGATGGTTGCCCACTTCGTCGGAGGGATAAGAAAGCATAAGAACAACTTTCTTTGCACCCTTGGCGATGCCGCGCAGGCAGATAGCAAAACGGTTACGGCTGAGAATGGGGAAAATTACACCAACGGTCTCTCCGCCAAGCTTTTCCTTAACATCTGCAGCTATATGATCAACAGTTGCATAGTTGCCCTGCGCTCTGGCAACAATAGCCTCGGTCATGGCAATTACGTCTCTGTCTCTTACTTCAAAGCCTTCAGATTTTGCAGCTTCAAGAACAGATTCGGTAACGATCTTTCTAAGGTCATCACCTTCTCTGATGATGGGGGCACGAACACCTCTGGAAACAGTTCCTACCATACGACCCATAATATGCACCTCCGCATAATTTATCTGAATACCACCCGATTATAATACTACTTTTTCTCCTGATTGTAAAACAAAATATGCAAAAAAAGAATAAAAATTTTTGTGAACAGGCTTACTTGTCGAATGCCGGGTTAATAGCGTAGAAATTCTTCTGATCCAATCTGTCGAGGGTTTTTCTCAAGGCCTCGCCAAAACGCTGATAATGGACAATTTCTCTTTCACGCAGGTATCTGATTACATTATTGACATCGGGATCGTCGCTTAGTCTGAGAATATTATCATAGGTTACTCTTGCTTTTTGCTCCGCTGCCATATCCTCGTTAAGGTCTGCAATTACATCACCCTTAACTGCCATGCTTGCGGCAGACCATGGAAATCCGGATGCAGCAGTAGGATATACACCGGCGGTATGGTCAACAAAATATGCGTCAAAACCGGCCTTTTTTATGTCATTTACAGACATGTCTCTGGTAAGTTGGTGTACGATTGCGCCTATCATCTCAAGGTGGCCCAGTTCTTCTGTACCTCCAGTGGAGTTTAAATAGTCCATTTTTAACAGCCTTCCTGCATAGATTATGTCAGGGAGGTGTTTTATATTAAGAAACCCATATTAATTTGCGTGGTAAACAGCGAGAAGCTGTCCAGGCAAAGATTTCCGGAGTTTTTTGAACTGCTTGAAGCCTGTTGGTTGCCGGATTAACAATTATGAAAGTCGCGACATATTGTAGAGTATCCACCGATCGCTCAGATCAAAGCAATTCATTTGAAAGTCAATGCAGATACTTTGCAGATTATATTGCTAAAATGGATGGCTGGGAACTTTATAAAGTTTACGCAGATGAGGGGCTGAGCGGAACGGGCACAGATAAACGCAGCGCCTTTCGCGAGATGATCAGGGATGCGCAAAGAGGCTGCTTCGAGCTGATTTTAACAAAGGAAGTAAGCAGGTTTTCCAGAAACATACTGGACACTATTTACTACACCAGAGAGCTGAAAAGGCACAATGTATTTGTTTGTTTTGCCAATGACGGGATAAATACGTCGGAGCCGGATTCTGAGCTGAGACTCAGTATAATGGGATCTATCGCCCAGGAGGAGAGCAGAAAAACATCAGCCAGGGTAAAATGGGGGCAGCAGCGGCGCATGGAACAGGGCGTTGTTTTCGGCCACTCAATGCTTGGTTATGATGTCTGTGATGGAAAGCTGCATATCAATCCGGAAGGTGCCGCAATAGTAAGGGAAATATTCGAGAGCTATGCAATAAAGGACAAATCATCGTCAAAGATTGCGGAAGAGATGCTGCTCAAGGGGCATAAATTCTCACCTTCCAGGATTATCAAAATATTAAAAAATGAAAAATACATGGGAGATCTGGTCCAAAAGAAAACTTACACACCGGATTATTTGAGCCATAAAAAGAAATACAATCACGGTGAGGAAGATTTGGTAATAATAAAAAACCACCATGAGGCGATCATTGGCAAAGAACTGTGGGAAGCGGCCCAGACCAAAATTCGAAAAAATGCCAGAAGGAAAGGATCGCGGGAAGGAAGAAAAAAACAGCATTATTCAGGTTATTTAAGCTGTGCTGTATGCTCTTCAAATTTGATTGCCAAGAAAAGGCAATTAAAAGAGTCTGCAGTTGTTTATTGGATGTGTCCAAATAAAGGCTGTTCATTAGGCAGACGAATAAGAAATGATGCAGTTGATAATATGCTTGTCCAGGCCGCAGACAGTCTTGGCATTGATCAGGATAGTATTTCGCTGTTTTTGCTGCTTGAAAGCATCCGCTTATACCCAGATAAAGCTATATTAAAACTTAAATACTTACCACATGAGTGGGTTTTTAGAGTATAAACTGAGGTGGAAAAATGTTTTTTAAGGCCCTTTTGGGCATTTCCATACCATTCATAGGAACAGCTCTCGGAGCTGGCGGAGTTTTCTTTTTAAAAAAAGGAATAACTAATAAGCTTGAGAATGCCTTATGTGGTTTTGCGGCTGGGGTCATGATTGCTGCTTCTGTCTGGAGTCTATTGATACCTTCTCTTGAACTGTCATCGTCATTGGGGAGACTTTCATTTATACCCGCTGTGCTGGGATTGATCTCAGGATTTGTCTTTTTGAATATTATCGAAAAGCTTACAAACCGGTTGGAGCTGCAGAACAGCTCGATGCTTGTATTCTCAGTAAATCTTCATAACCTGCCTGAAGGGATGGCCGTAGGAGCCATATATGCAGGATGGCTTGCCGGTCTGGAGGAGCTGTCTTTTTCCGCTGCTCTAATTGTTTCTCTTGGGATAGCAATTCAAAATGTTCCTGAGGGTGCAATTGTTTCAATGCCACTATATTCAAAAGGGCACAGCAAAAGCAAATCATTTTTGCATGGCATGCTGTCTGCACTTATTGAGCCGGTGGGAGCGTTGATGACAATTGTACTTTATCCTCTGATAACGTCAGCGCTCCCCTTTCTGCTTGGTTTTGCCGCAGGTGCGATGCTCTATGTTGTGTACAATGAATTGATCCCTCAGGGAAAACAAAGTGCCGCAGGAGAGCTGATGTTTGCGGCAGGGTTTTCTCTGATGATGGTGCTTGATGTTGTTTTTTCATGATTGAGATGGTCAATATAAACTGTTCTGTACCTATATCGGTTAAAAGACCTTTAAGCTCGGGATAAGGCATTGAATAACGCTGGCTGAGATAGCGAAGGGATGCACCCAGTTCGCCGTCAGGGCCACCATATTGGCTTATAATGAACTTTGCGAGAGCCGGATTCGTGTTTTTGATTTTAACAGGATACTGAAGCTTTTTTTCGTATATAAACATATTTATACCTCCATCTGGGGATGAAATTCCCAAGGCCAGGGGTTATCAAGCCATGCGTAATTGTTCATGCCCAGCATGTCGCTCTGTTTAACAGGGCCGCAAAGCTTTACATAGCGGTGGCGTGCCTCCTGCTTGAGAGCAAGAAATGTTTGATACATTTCAAATGCTTCAGAATCATCAGGATGAGTGTCAAGATACAGCTCTAACTCATCAGCAACAAAGTCAATAGCCATCATCTCTGTAAGAGGTGTGACGGCAAGGGTTTTGTTTACAATATTCATAAACGGCAGATCAAGCCCCGGAAACAGTGTTCCCTTGGAGAGCGCATCATTGCTCTCATATGCCGGATTCACAGAACGCTGAATCGGAACATATGCAGCGGCCAAAGGTGCTTCTGTGGGTAAATATCCGGTTCTGTAAGAAGCGCCGTTATTATTTCTGTCCAAAATAAATCCTCCTGAAGTTTATTGAGATTACCTCGGACTATCATATGTTCAAGCTAAAAAAATGTGTAAAGACCGCCATAGCGGTCTTTACACATTTTACTCTATCATTTTTGCAAAATCATCTTCACTAATTATCTTTATTCCAAGGCTTTCGGCTTTTGTGAGCTTGCTGCCCGCATTTTCTCCGGCCAGAACATAAGTTGTCTTTTTTGAAACAGAGGATGCTGTTTTGCCTCCAAAGCTTTCTATTATTGCGGAAGCTTCATCTCTGGTGTATCTTGAAAGTGTTCCTGTCAGAACAAAGCTCAATCCGGCAAAACGATTATCCTTAAGCTCATCTTTGCTTTCAAAGCTCAATCCGGCCTGACGAAGCTTTTCAATGAGATTTTTAGACTGTGGTTCATTGAACCAGTCCAGAATAAATCCTGCGGTTATAGAGCCAATATCCGGAATCTTCGTGAGATCTTCTTCGCTGCAAGTCATAAGTGCATCCAAAGTGCCGAAATGAGTAGCCAAAACTTTGGCAGCCTTCTGGCCAACCTGTCTGATGCCGAATGCACACAGCAGTCGCGCAAGGCCCGCATCTTTGCTTCTTTCAAGAGCCTTGAGCAGATTTGCGGCTGATTTTTTACCCATTCTGTCCAGTGAGGCAATTTCAGTCTCGTCAAGATAGTAAAGATCTGCAGCGGACTTTACTAATCCGCTGTTTATAAGGCTCTCACAAACAGAAATACCCAGACCCTCAATATCCATCGCGTCTCTTGACGCAAAATGAGCAATATTTCTCAACCTCTGGGCAGGACACTCAGGATTGGTGCATCTGAGGGCGACACCGTCTTCGTCTCGCTTCACGGAACTGCCGCATTCGGGGCAGAATGAGGGCAGCACAAAAGGCACGGTGTTCTCAGGGCGTTTTGCTATATTTACAGAAAGAACCTCGGGGATGATTTCGCCTGCTTTTTGGATAAGGACAGTGTCACCGACTCTTAAATCAAGCCTGTCAATGTTGTCCTGATTATGCAGTGTCGCGGCAGATACCATAGTGCCTGCCAGCCGCACGGGTTCTACGATTACTTTGGGGGTAAGAACACCGGTGCGCCCAACCTGTACCACCACATCAAGAACTTTGCTTTCTTTTTTCTCGGGAGGATACTTGAATGCCACGGCCCAACGGGGAGCTTTTGCAGTGCTGCCGAGAAGCTGACGCTGCCCAAGGGAGTTGACCTTAATGACTGCTCCGTCCATATCGTAGCTCAGCTCTCCCCTGTTTTCGCCTAACCACTCAATCTGCTCAACACAGCTTTTGATTGAATCATATTTGGAATAGTTTACCACAGGAAAACCCATATCACGCAGCGCATCAAGGGTTTCAGAGTGTGTTTTGTATTCTGTATCGGAGTTATACTGCATATTAAAACAGATGATATCCAGTTTTCTGGATGCGGCAACCTTCGGGTCAAGCTGTCGCATGGACCCGGCAGCAGCATTTCTGGGGTTTGCCAGCAAAGCCTCTCCGCTTATTTCGCGCTGCTTGTTGAGTTCCTCAAATACTGCTTTGGACATATAAACCTCGCCGCGGACAATGAGCCGCCTTGGGGCATTGTTAATTCTAAGCGGCAGTGAGCGTATGGTACGAAGGTTCTCGGTAACATTCTCTCCGGTTATTCCATCGCCACGGGTGGCGCCGCGGACAAATACACCGTCCTCATATTCAAGAGACATTGAAAGTCCGTCAATTTTAGGCTCAACAACATACTCGTGATGTTCGGGTATCATATTGTCCATTCTTTCACCAAAAGAGAAAAGCTCGTCATAAGAAAAAACATCGTTGAGGCTTTCCAGAGGAACCTGATGGACAACAGACTCAAACTGTGAAAGAGCTTTTCCTCCAACGCGCTGAGTAGGAGAATCGGGTGTGATCAGCTCAGGGTGCAGGGCCTCTAAAGCCTTGAGACGCTGCATCAGCATATCGTATTCATAGTCTGAGATCACCGGTGAATCATCAACATAATAGAGCTTATTGTGATATTCGATCTCGCGTCTGAGTTCGATTATTTCTTTTTGTGCATCCATGATTTTTCTCCAGTTCTATTGCAAGTTAAGATATGTGTCAGGCACTTGACCGACAACAATGGTATCAGCAATCAATATTTCGGTTATAACCTGAGCGCTTTCCGTTTCCCACGGGATAAGAATATCAATATCCACAATAACTTCGAGGTTTATCTGGTGTTTTGTCTGATTGATCCCAGCGGTGACAATATTATTGTTAAATTCTACCCGGGATGAGGTCAGTACAATGATCTGAACAGGGACCTTGGGGCCTCTGCCCATTAGCAGACTAATGCCGCTCAAATTACCCAAAGGTATTTCAACCGTCAATGTATGGTTCTCGGTGGCACCCACAACTGAATCAAGTATTGTGGCAGACAGGGCATTGATGCGGGACATGTTACTGCTTATGGCAGTAACTTCTCCGTTGGAATTCTTCTCGAAGGTAACAAAATAATCTCCGCCATAATCCTCATTTTTCATTATCTGAGCTATGGCATTATTTATTCTGACAGTTACGATATCGCTGGCATCAGACACAGCGATCTGAGTGGACAGGTCTTTCAAGAAAATCGTTGCAGCAGCTATAAAAAGCATCATAATTGAAACAATTAACAGAAATAAGCTTGCTGAGCCTTTTCCTGTATGTTTCTGTGACAGAATGTACTCAGACTGCCTGTGTCTTCTTCGAAGAACTCGCCTGAAACGCATGGAGCCACCTCCCCATGCATTATATGCTCCGCTACTCGTCCAACATGGCACTTGCTGCCATCATAATTCCAAGCTTGCCGGATTCATAGGTAAGGCCACCCTGCATGTAGGCTATAAAAGGCTCGTGCATGGGACCGTCAGCCGAGAGCTCAATGGATGAGCCCTGCACAAAAGCACCTGCGGCCATAATTACGGGGCAATCATATCCGGGCATCTGCCATGGTTCAGGAGTAACGTAAGAATCAACAGGGGCGCCGGCTTGTATTCCAAGGCAAAACTTCTTCATTCTGTCTCCGCTACCCAGCTTAACCATCTGAATAATGTCAGAGCGCTTTTCGTCCACCGTGGGTGAACTTTCTATGCCGATCTCATCCATCATTGCTGCACAGAATACAGCGGTTTTGAGAGCCTGAGCCACAACATGGGGAGCCATGAACAGCCCCTGAAACAGAAGCCGATTATTGCCCAAAGTTGCCCCGCACTCACCGCCGATTCCGGGGCAGGTGAGACGCATGGCGGCTCTATCAACAAGCTCAGCCTTGCCTGCAACATAGCCGCCGGTGGGAGCAATTCCACCGCCGGGGTTTTTGATAAGGGAGCCTGCCATAATGTCCACGCCAACCTCGGTGGGCTCGATTACATCTGTAAACTCGCCGTAGCAGTTGTCAACCATAATGTTGGCTTTGGGGTTTACAGCACGGACAGCTTCGCAGATTTTGCCTATTTCGTCTACTGTAAGCGCCTTTCTGTCAGCATAGCCTCTGGAACGCTGAATCATTATGCCGCCAACTTCAGGCTTTGCCGCTGCAATTCTGATTGCCTCATAGTCAGGTTCGCCGTTGGCAGCAAGATCCACTTGCTCATAGTTGATGCCGTAAAACTTTAAGGAACCAAAGCAATCTCCGGAGATGCCGATAGCACTGCGAAGGGTGTCATAGGGAAGTCCTGTAACAGCCAGAATTGTTTCACCGGGCTGACACAGAGAAAACATTGCAGCAGTGAGTGCGTGGGTACCGTTTACAAATCCAATGCGTACAAGAGCAGATTCAGTACCAAAAATCTGAGCATAAATTTTGTCAAGCACTTCCCTGCCCAGGTCATCATAACCGTATCCTGCGGTACCGGCAAAACAGCTGTCGGAAACTCTGTTATCCTGAAAAGCCGCCATAACTTTCAGGGTGTTTTGTTCGGCTGCTTCATCAATTTCTTTAAATCTGTTTTCGCATTTCTGCTGTGCCCGCTGTGCCATTTCAAACACTTCGGGTTTTATATCTGAAATTTTCATTTATTTAAGCTCCATTATTATTTTCTTAAAACAAATTCCGCGTTCTGCGAAATTTTTGAATCTGTCAAATGATGCGCACGCCGGAGAGAGTAAAACAATATCCCCCTCCTGAGCGAATTCTGAAGCAGCGTGAACAGTTGCTTCAAAATCCTCATTTAACGAAACCGTCAATCCGCAGTCAGCATAATACGTGGAATTTTCAATTGCTGTTTTGATCTTTTCTGCGGTGTCTCCGGTAAGAAATACAGCCTTGGCATATTGACAGAGCTCATCGCCCAGTCCGTCAAAAGGAATGTGCTTATCATAGCCGCCGGCAATGACAATGGGCTTGGTTTTCAGTGCATGTAAACCGGCAGCAGTTCTGGTGGGGCTGCTGGCAATGGAATCATTAATGTATTCAACGCCGCGCAAAGTACGGACATGCTCAAGTCGATGTTCAACTCCTGCAAATTCCATAGCGACTTTTTTGCAGACATCCAAATCAACCAGATCTTCCACCGCGGCAAAAGCAGCAAGGTAATTGAGCATGTTGTGCTCGCCGGGAAGCCGTATATCGTCGGCCCTCATTATTTCGGTTAATTGGCCTTCTTTTACGGAGTAAATCTTGCCCGATTCAAAAAAAGCTCCGCTTGATATGGGTGCTTTGTTTGAGAAAAAGCTTATATTTGCGGCGGCAGATTTTAAATAATATTCCGTCTGTTCATCATCAAGCTTCAAAACTAGCTTATCAGCTGAAGTTTGTTTTTCAAAAATGGCCTTTTTGGCGTCTATGTAGTCCTGATAATCCTTGTGTTTATCCAGATGATTAGGTGAAATATTGGTTATAACGGCAATATCCGGATGGCAGTTCATGCTGTGAAGCTGGAATGAGCTTAGTTCCAGGACGACAATATCATCTTCTTTAATATCGGGAGCACTGCACAGCAAGGGCTGGCCGATATTTCCGCCAAGATGCACTCTGTGACCTCCGGCCTTCAGGAGTTCGGCAATTATACTTGAAGTGGTTGTCTTACCGTCGCTTCCGGTGATTGCAATTATTTTGCATGGACAGAGAGACATGAAAACTTCCATCTCAGAAGTCAGCAAACTCCCCTTTTCCTTTGCCGCTTCCAAATGCTTATCAAAAGGCATTAGTCCGGGGGTGCGGAAGATGATATCATGTGTAAGCTTGTCAAGGTATGCTTCCCCTAAATTAAGCTTTGCACCCAATGCAGAAAGCCGTACAGCCTCCTCGCCCATTTCCTCAAAACTGCGTTTGTCACAGGCGGTAACATTGCATCCGTTTTTGAGAAGCAGTTCTATAAGCGGAGTGTTGCTGACGCCGATGCCTATGACTGCTATTGATTTATCTTTAAGAGAATTAACATATTCCTGTAAGGTCATACATAATCCTGCCTTTATTAATTTTTTTCAACAATATATTATATAGCCAATGAAATTAGTTTACAAGAAAATTTATTGACTTAATGCTCCAAAATGTTTAAAATGAGCTGGTGAGCAGGCCGAACGACCGCGGGCACATGGCGAAAGCCTGTGA